>CAIOHW010000390.1 GCA_903858195.1 Oligoflexia bacterium
AGCAAATTCCTGGATTACTTCGCCCGCAATGGGCACACCAAGGTCGAGAGCTCGGCCCTCGTTCCTCAAAATGACCCCACACTCCTGTTCACCAACGCGGGCATGGTCCAATTCAAGGACGTATTCCTCGGCAAGGACCCCAGGCCCTACACGCGTGCCACCACTTCGCAGAAGTGCGTGCGGGCGGGGGGAAAGCACAACGACCTCGAGAACGTGGGATTCACTGCACGCCACCACACGTTCTTCGAGATGCTCGGAAACTTTTCTTTCGGCGACTACTTCAAGAAAGAAGCGATCCACTTCGCCTGGGAGTTCGTAACTCACGAGCTCAAGCTCCCCAAGGATCGACTCTACGTCACGGTCTTTGAAAAGGACGATGAAGCCGCCGAGATCTGGCACAAGCAGGAAGGCGTTCCGAAGGATCGTATTTACCGCTTTGGCGAAAAGGATAACTTCTGGTCCATGGGCGACACGGGCCCCTGCGGTCCCTGCAGTGAGATCTTCATCGATCGCGGCGAGAAGCACGGATGCCAAAAGCCCACCTGCAAGATGGGCTGCGACTGTGATCGCTACATGGAGTTTTGGAACCTCGTGTTCATGCAGTTTGACCGGGACTCAAGCGGCAAGCTCACTCCGCTCCCCAAGCCCTCCGTCGACACGGGCGCGGGCCTCGAGCGCATCGCTTCGATCATTCAAGAAGTCGAAACCAACTACGACACGGATTGCTTCCAGGACATCATCCAGCGCACGGCACAACTCGTGGGAAAGCCCTACGACACGAAGTCGAGTGATGCCGTTTCATTCCGTGTGATTGCCGATCATTCGCGGGCGACCGCGTTTTTGATTGGCGATGGCGTGATGCCTTCCAACGAAGGACGCGGCTATGTTCTGCGTCGCATCATGCGCCGGGCGATCCGCCACGGATCCAAACTCGGGTTCAAGGGTCCGTTCCTGCACCAGACGACAGGCTTTGTGATCGACCAGATGGTTGCGGCCTATCCGGATCTTGCCGACAAGCGCGAGTTCATCAAAAAAGCGGTGCAGGCCGAAGAAGAGCAGTTCTTGAAGACTCTGGAGCGCGGCCTTCAGCTCCTCGACGAAGCCACCGCCTCGCTGAAGTCAGGCGCCTCACTGGTCGGCGAAGTGGCCTTCAAGCTCTATGACACGTTTGGCTTTCCGCTCGATCTCACGCGAGTGATCTGCGCCGAGCGCGGACTCTCGGTCGACGAGGCCGGGTTTGAAAAGGCCATGGATCACCAGCGCGCCGAAAGCCGCAAGCACTGGAAGGGCTCTGGAGAAGCCGCCCTCAATGAGGTCTACCTCAAGCTTGCAAGCGAGCTCAAGGCTGCCGGAAAACTCCCCAAGTTCGTGGGCTACGACAGTCTTGAAGCCGAGGCCGAGTGTCTGGCGATCCTGGTGCCTTCCGAGAAGGGAATCGACCCAGCCAAGTCCTTTGCCACGCCGGCACTGGCTGCGACGGCAGATAGCATCGAGAAGGCCCCGATCATCGAGGTCGTGTTCGCCACAACTCCGTTTTATGGAGAGAGCGGCGGACAGATGGGGGATCACGGTCGCGTGAAGGGCCCTGACTTCGAAGGCGAAGTGATCGATGTACTCAAGCCCGTGCCCGATCTCGTCGTGGCGCACATCCGCCCGATCCGCGGAACGCTTGCGGTCGGAAAGAAATACCACCAGCAAACCGACGCCGAGATTCGCGCTCTCACCGCCCGAAATCATACGGCAACCCACATGCTTCAATGGGCTCTGAGAGAGGTGCTCGGAAGGCATGTCAAGCAATCGGGCTCGCTCGTGGCAGCCGATCTCCTGCGCTTTGACTTCACCCACTTCCAGGCCATGACGACCGAAGAAGTGCAAAAGGTCGAAGACCTGATCAACGAAAAGATCTGGAAGGGCGAGGGCGTCTCGAAACAGGAGATGGGCAAGGACGAGGCGATCGCGGCCGGAGCCATTGCATTCTTTGGCGAAAAGTATGGAGATCGCGTGCGCGTCGTGAAGGTCGGCGACTACTCGACCGAGCTTTGCGGCGGGACGCACGTGGACCGGAGTTCTGATATCCATCTTTTCAAGATCGCCTCCGAGAGCGGGATCGCCGCCGGAGTCAGGCGAATGATCGCTTACACCTCCAAGGGGGCGTTTGAATTCCTGCGCAAGCGGACTTCGGAACTGGCATTGATCGAAGAGCGCCTCAAGGCCGCAGGCGGTGACGAAGTACTCTCGCGCCTCGATTCGATGAATGCCCGCGAGCGCGAGCTCAAAAAGACGATCGAGCAGTTCCAGGCCAAGTCGGCTGCTGCCGAAGTGGACACGATGCTGGCCGAAGCCCGTGACTTTTCCGGCACCAAGCTCGTGGCCGCGAGCTGTGCCCCGGACAAGGACGGCATGAAGCGCCTGCGTGATCTTTCGGATGTACTCAAACAGAAGGCACCGAACTCGATCATCGTGCTGGGCATGAAGGACCCCGAAGCCGAGAAGGCCTCGATCATCGTTGCGCTCGGACCCAATGCGCCCAAAAAGATCACGGCCAGTGATCTCCTCAAGGGCATCGCTCCGCTGATCGAAGGAAAAGGCGGCGGCAAGCCTGACTTTGCACAGGCGGGTGGAACCAAACCAGCGGGTCTGACCGACGCCTACAAGCAGGCAGCAAGCCTGGTGGAGAAGGCGCTTGGGACTTGACTTGAAACCCGCTCGAAAGATCGCTCCGCGTGCGTCCCTGGTCGCCCTCGCTTCGCTGCTCTGCGGAATGTCCGGAGGGCTTCCTCCCTCCGAGCTTCGGATCGGGGCACTGCAGCGACCCAACGGATCCCAACCCGTCCTCTGGGATCACGAGCCCACCCGCCCGCTGATTGCCTGGACCCATGACACGCTCTTTGAACTCGTCACGCGAAGGGGCATCGCAACCACCCGTCCCTCACTGGCTGCCGAACCGTTGGAACGAAGTGACGGCGGCAGGACCATCCGCATCCAGATCCGCTCGGCAGTCCGCTTCAACGCGTCTCCGGTACGCAATCTCGCGGCTGCTGATTTCATCGAATCCTGGAAGAGGCTCATCACGCTGCCAGAAGACTCTTTTGCGAGGCGCGCCTTTCTTGGCAATATCGCCGAAATGAAGGCGGTTTCGCCGCTTGAGCTCGAGATCCGCCTGCGCGAG
>CAIOHW010000391.1 GCA_903858195.1 Oligoflexia bacterium
CTCGAGCACACGAACACCCACTTCATCCCTGAGGCGAAGCTCCCAGAGCAGCGGCGCCTTCTTGCGAAGCTCGATGGGCGATGCCTTGAGGATCCTGCCGCCCAGGATCTGAAAACGCCTGCGATAGACTTCCCATCCGGGAAGATTCCCACCGGTATCGAGGCAGTAGACCTCCGGAACTCCCGACTCCAGCAGTTCGCACCCCAGCGAGAGGGCCATGTTGCCCACGCCAAGAATGGCCGTCGCCGGGCTCCAAACCGTCTGACCCTCCCTTCTCAGCCTGAGCGCCGACTGGAGCGGCAACAGGGCTGGCTCGGTCCAGCCCGGAAACGGTCCGGGAAGCTCCATGGGTTCGCAAACACGAACCACGGCGCGCGACTCAATGCGGTGAATTCTGCCCTGCGAGTCCTCGACGATGGCCACTCCGCCGGTTCCCTGCGACGGCAGGACCCCGCGCACCCGCAGTCCCTCGCCCCCAAAAAGACCGACCGAGAGCCCCGCATCCGAGCAAAGGGTGGCAAGTGCACGCACCCCCAGCCCCGGCCAGCGCTGCACGCCGGGTGCGGCCAGGAGCACCAGATCAAAGCGCCCGTCACGAACCTGGAGGCTCATGTCTCGCCCTCCGCACAGAAACGACCCACCTCTTCGACAATCGCAACCAGCGCACCATCACAGCCCGGGAGCCAGGCCAACCTGCCCCGGCCTGCGGGCGAGTCCACGCGGGGCAGCCGGGCCGACAACCTTCGCTGCCTGAGGTCACGCGCGCTGAAGCGATCCCAGTTCAGGATCCGCTGGACCAGTGAGCCCAGACGCATGAAGGAGGCTGCACTCGCAGGCTTTTCTCCGGGCAGCACGGGCATCAACACGGCAAGCTCATGGATCGGACCCACCGGAGCGCCCTCGCAGCGAGCCCACACAAAGGCATCACCCACAATCCCGAGCTGGGATGCATCCAACGGATCACGAGAAATGAGGGTCCACTCCTCCCAGCTGGCCACGGCAGGCAGATCGCGCGGACCGGCAAGTCCGATCGACTGCATCCAGGGGCCGAGTCTGGGGGTGTGGAAAACCCGAACTCCGTGCTTGAGACGCACACTCCTGGGCGTGCCCGACTGGTAGAACCTCACGCCATCGGCCGTGGGCTCGATCAAGCCCGCGGCGTCCACGAAGTCGGCGGCATCCAGACGAGAGCGCACGAACTCGAGCACGCCATTTCGATAGCGGTCCACGTCGACATCACCCATCCTTGGCAGGCTGAGCGCGCGAAACGGCGGCTCCTCCCCGGTCTTGTGCGTGAACCCCGGAATCCTGCGGCCCGAAGCCAGACCTTCGGTGAACTGGGGCCGCCATCCCCTCGCTTCAAACTCGAGGAACGCGCCATCCGCATCCGGAGCGCCCACCCAGTTCCAACTTCGTGAGCGCACGAACGGAGCCTTCGGGTCAAAGTAGGACGAAGCATTCTCGCGCGACCAGCTCTCAAGCGAGCCCGGAAACTCCGGACCCAGGAGCCCGGCCATCTTCTCTGAACGCATCAGCTCGAGTGACTTCAAGACATCCGGACTCCGTGGATCCACGGCAACAGTCGGATCCATCGGAAGCTCCGAGTCTTCGCCAAAAAAATCAGGCTCGGGATTCAGAAGCAGCACGCTGAAGCCCTTGCGAAGGTAGGCCTGGGCTGCCAGGAGCGGAGCGAGGCCCGTGCCCACGAGGGCCACGTCACGCTCACGCTCGAGCGACATCAACCAGCGCTCCCATCACGCGCCGAAGGGCGGTTTGCACCTGCGCCTTCTTGTATTCGCTATGTGCGCTCCGGCCGCGCTCATTTTCCTCAGCACTGGCCTTGTCCATGAGTTGCACTTCGTAGGGATAAAAGAAACGGAACTCACGGGGAGCCAGCTTGAGATCGACGCGCTCGACACGGTCCATCAGCGCCTTTGCGGCCGGGCTCTCCTGCGCTCCGTCCATCGCCTTGACATGGGCCTTGAGCTCGCGAATCTCGTCGTGCAGCGGATTCCTGAATTTAACAAGCTGACGGCAGGTGAACTGGATCGCACGGTAGAATTTGCTCGAATGCGGGTTGTCCGGATCCTGGTTGGGGTAGCGCGATCCGGCCTGCAGGAACTGCTCGGCGCGCTCGTTGTTCCACTCCCTGCGTTCCCACTTGTCAGACGCCTCCCGCCACGCCGCCTCGAAGGCGCCAAAATCGAGCAGAGAATTGCGCGATCGGCTCGGCTTGATGTTCGGCGGCATGAGGATCATCCGGTCCTTCAGGAACTTCAGCACCCGGATCGCATCGAGCGGGGTGTGCGTTACAAAACGCAGGCCTACGCGGTCAAAGATGTCCTCGGCCACATTTTCCGGCTTGTGCAGCAGCTTGAGGAGAGTCGAGTCCCGTGACTTCTTGGGCTTGGTCTCAAAGGCCACGAGGTCGATTCGGTCCTCACCCTCGCCCAGATGAAGTTGGCCATCGGCATCACGATGAATCACGCGGTAATATCGGTCAAAGATCTGCTTCTGGCACTCGGCAAAGTAGTGACTGCGAATGTCCTTGTCGATGTGCGAGATCGTGTGCATCACCTTGAGGATGGCGCACGCAAAATTCCTCATCATCGTGCCGGCGGGATCCTGGTTCTGGCCGGGAAGACTGAAGCTTGCCATCAGGAAAAGCTCGCGCACGTCAACGAGCTCCACGATCTTGCGTGGAACCTCGAGCTTGAGCCCGTCCGGATTTTCGGGATGGAGAAAGTTCTTTCGGATGAAGCTCAGCGACTCGTGGAAGTTACCGTAGAGCTCGGCGCTCTCGATGGGATTGGAGAGATCGTAGCCGTAGCTGCCCACGAACCGATCGACCTCCTCGGCAGTGCGCAACTGAAAGCCCGTGCTGGCATCAATCGCGGACTTGCCGCGAATGATGATGTCGAGGGTCTCCCAGCGGATGTCGTAACGCCTGTTGAAATCCATCGGTGCCCGAACTCTAGCCTAAGGTTTCGCGGGCTTGCAATGATCTCGACAGGCTTTTGGGGCTAGGCTAGCTAGTGGGACGTGACGCATTCTGCCGCATGGCACCACCAGTCGACGATCCGCGTGCGAGGCTACGAGCTCGACAGCTACCGGCATGTCAACCATGCCGTCTACCTGAGCTATCTTGAGCAGGCTCGATGGGAGTACCTGGCGAGCCGGGGACTTTCACTCCAGCGGCTCGATGAGCTTCAGCGCTGGCCGGTCGTTGCAAAACTCGAGATCGAGTACCTCAAGCCTGCTTTCATGGACGACGAGCTCGTGATCGTGAGCCGACTCACCGAACTGTCCAAGGCAAGCCTGCGAATCGAGCATGAGATCCGGCGCGGCGATGTCGTGATCACACGGGCGAGGCTGCGAGCCGGAATCATCGACGAAACGGGCAGGCCTGCTGCAGCACCCGAAAGCTTTCAGGCACTGGGAGAGCCGGCATGAGCGCGAAATCCAATCGCAGGCGCATTCACTGGGACCGCTTCAGCAGCTCTCCGCGGGCCGTATTTGCACTCTTGGGCGCGACTTTTTTTGGCGCGGGCCTGCTGCCGCGCGCTCCGGGCACCTGGGGCACGCTCCTGGCGCTGCCACTCTGGTGGGCGCTTGGGACCTCAAGCACCGGGACACGAGCGCTCGCATGGATCGCACTTGCCGTCTGGGGCGTCTGGGCTTCCAAGGCCTTCGATGAGCTGAACGGTACCGAAGACAACCAGAACATCGTGATGGACGAAGCGACCGGCGTGGGAATCGCAGCCGCAACGGCAGGATCTGACTGGCGTCTGCTTCTGGTTGCCTTCCTGCTCTTCCGCATTTTCGACATCTTGAAACCCTGGCCCGTGAGCCTGTTTGACCGTTGGTCGCACTCTGCGCCATCCAAATGGGGCCGGGCTGTGGGCGTCATGGCGGATGACTGGGTTGCAGGCCTTCAGGCACTCGCACTGATCCTGCTTGCACAACACTATGGCTGGCTCCCCGCAAACTAGGCTCGAACTCGAATCCGCCCGAGTGGCGCGACTCCTTTCACGTGCCGACGTGCGGCTGGTGCTTGCCGAAAGCTGCACGGGAGGTCTCGCCTCGGCAGTCCTCGCCCAAAACCCCGGCATCTCCCGTCACTTGTGCGGCAGCGCCGTGGTCTACCAGTCCGAGACCAAGGCAGGGTGGCTGAAAATCCCGCATTCCTTTCTCAGAAGTCATGGCACCGAGAGCCTCGCCGTCACGGAGCGACTGGCTCGACAAATCCTGACCCTGACCCCTCAGGCAAGTCTCTCGGCTGCGATCACCGGAGATCTGGGGCCACTGCCCTCGGATCCAAAAAAAGTAGGAAGGATTTTCGTAGCTTGCGCGATCAAGACGCGGAGCGCAATTCGACTGGTTTCCTCGAGCGAAATCCGGCTGCCCAGGCCCCGCCACACCGACCCAAAAGCCACTCGAATTTTGCTTCAACACGCAGCTTCCAAGGCCCTCCTGCGCATGGTACGCCAAGTGCTATCCGACACGCTTCGTCAACCACAGGGGGATTGAATGGAAATTCAGAAGAACGAAAGCGCTCTCAACCACACTCAGAAGAACAAGGCCATTGAGCTTGCCGTTGCTGCCATCGAAAAGCAGTTCGGCAAGGGCTCGATCATGCGCCTCGGCGAGACCGAGAACCTCGTCGCACAGGACGCACAGGCAGTGCCGACGGGCTCGCTGAGCCTCGACCTCGCACTCGGCATCGGCGGCATTCCCCGCGGCCGAATCATCGAAATCTACGGACCTGAAGCATCGGGCAAGACCACCGTCACGCTCCATGCGATTGCCGAAGTCCAGAAGCTCGGCGGCATCGCCGCCTTCGTCGATGCAGAACACGCACTTGACGTGAACTACGCCCGCAAGCTCGGCGTGCGCACGGATGACCTGCTCATCTCGCAGCCCGACACCGGCGAACAGGCCCTCGAAATCGCTGACGCACTCGTGCGCTCCGGCGGCATCGACCTGCTCGTCATCGACTCGGTCGCAGCCCTCGTGCCGCGCGCCGAAATCGAAGGCGAAATGGGCGACTCGCACATGGGTCTCCAGGCCCGCCTCATGAGCCAGGCCCTGCGCAAGCTCACCGGCACGATCAATCGCAGCAAGACGATCGTGATCTTCATCAACCAGATCCGCATGAAGATCGGCGTCATGTTCGGTAA
>CAIOHW010000392.1 GCA_903858195.1 Oligoflexia bacterium
CCATCACTTGGATGGCGGACCCTAGAAACGCCTTGTGATCGCCTTCGAGCACGACCAGTCGCGAGGCCGTTTTCGCGAACGCTTCCTTGAGTCCAATTTCCAGCGCGGCAAAATCCCCGGCCGCAATGGCCTGCTCGTTGAGCTTGAGGGCACCGTCAGGCAGCAAGGTCACGATCACGCCGTCGCTCTGACTGTCAGCCACCCCCTGCGAGGCCTTGGGCAGAGTGATATCCACTCCGACTTGGGACATCACGGAAGACGTGACCATGAAAATGATCAGCAGCACCAGAAAGATGTCGGTGAGCGGCGTGATATTGATCTCGGCCATGATCTCGGGCGCCTGCTCGGAGTCCCCGCTCGAAAACCGCCCACCCTTGCCGGCGCTGAAACCCATGACTCAACCCTCTTTCCCGGCGGACTCTGCCCGGCGCTGTCCTTCGAGATCGGCCTCGCGCGCCAGCGTCTGAGAAAGCACCTCTCCAAGCTCCTCGGCCTGAAGCTTGAGCAAAAGCACGAGCGAATTCCAGTGATTTTGAAACGCATTGTAGGCCATGAGCGCGACCACGGCCACGATGATTCCGGCCGCGGTCGCCACGAGCGCTTCTGATATACCAGCCGCCACGACCGCAAAACCACCCGCCCCTTTTTCCGCCATTTCCTTGAAGGACTGCAGAATGCCCACCACCGTGCCAAACAGCCCGATGAAGGGAGCGGCGCTCGCGACCGTCCCCAAAACCCAGAGGTTTTGCCGGAGTTCCTGATTGAGCCCCTGTCGACGGCGTTCCGCGGCCTCCCACCAACCTTGGCGCAGGCGAGCTTCTTTGGCATTGAGCCGATCGAGTGCCGCTTCGACCAGGCGCGAAAGCGGAATCTCCGGGTGCCGAGCGCAAAGGCTGCGTAAATCCTGCGCATCCTGCCCGCGTAAAAGAAGATTGATTGCTTCGAGGTGGAAATCCTTGAGGCCGCGCCCCAGGGCGCGGAATCTGAGACCCCGCTCCAAAATCACCGCCCACACCGCGAGGGAGCAGACGATCAGAGGGATCATGGTCAAACCACCGGTCTTCAAAAGCTCGTAGATTTCCGTCATATTCGCCTTGAAACGCTAGTCGCCACTCCCTAGGATGTCAAACGCCCGGGCGCACCCCCACAGTCATTTTGAACCTATCGGAGAGATTCCTCATGGCGCAGCCTCAATACAAAGTCCGTCTCAGGGAGAGGTCACTGCGGAATGGGTCATCCCTGAATCGCCTGGTCCTGGCTTCAGCCCCCTTGCTGCTTGCCCTGATATCGGTCACGGCCTGCACTGCAAAACCCAAGCCCACTTTCTCGGCGGAAGCACCGGCCCTTGCTCCCGGGACTTCGGCATTCCCGATGGACTGGCGCTCGGTGACCGAGCTTGAAATCTTCAAGAATGACGCAACGGCCGGTGACCACTGGAATGCGCTTTTGCAAAAAGAGAACGACGACTGGCGCATACTTTCCGCCTCCGTGCCTCATCCCCTCAAGGATCAACGCGCTGACACCAAATTCGTGGGTCATCTCCTCGACACGCTGTCCACGCTGCGC
>CAIOHW010000393.1 GCA_903858195.1 Oligoflexia bacterium
CTCCTGGCTGAACCACCAGGGCGTGGCCTTCCTGTATTCGAGAACGGCCCTGCCCCAGATCCGGTCCTTGTTGGCCCTGATCCAGTCGATCTCGATTGCCTTTGGAGCCAGCACCGGGAAGCGCCTGTTCCCCGTGTGATCTGTGGCCCAGTCGTCTCGGTTGGTGGTCCCCACGAGGACGCTCCTGCGTACCTGCCTCTGGGGGTTCCTTCCGTACGGGGCGCGGAAGGTGTCGTCCTGGCTGCTCACGAATCGCTTGATCCGCTCCGCCTTCTGCGCTCCCTGAAAGACCTGATCGACCTCTGACCATTCGCTGATCCAGGTCCGGTGAAGGATCTGCAGGTCGTCTTTCAGGTTTGAGAGGTCACCCATCGAGTCGGTGAACCATTCGCCAGCCAGCTCCCTGAAGAAGGTGGACTTGCCCGCGCCCTGCTTGCCGTAGAGCACCAGGGCGAAGTCGACCTTGCAACCGGGCTCGAGTGCTCGAGCGACTGCTGCAATCAGGAAGTGACGGAGCACCTCCCCCTCGAACTCCCCCTCCAGGCCGAAGCAGTGAGAGGCGATTTCGCTCCACTCATTATCGGTCAGGACGCTGCCGGCATCAGAACAAAGAGTGTTCAGCCAGTCAGCAACCGGATCAAAGGCGTTCTGAGTCGCCTGGGCACGGACCACGGCTTGCAGATCTGCTTTTCTGAAGCGGATTCCTTGCTCTTCTGCGATACGGACGTGAAGAGCCTCGAACTCTTCCTCCGTTAAGGCTGTTCCCTGGATTTCGATTTCCCGGGCTCTCAGGTTCAGTCGAGGGCTCAGCAGCTCCCTGACCAGGCCTGGGTAGTCAGCGAGCTTTACCCCGCTGTCGTCGCTGGCCTTGGCTGCCTGCTGGCGCTGCTCGCCTTTGTTCACTGCCATCCGAAGTCGCTCCGAGAGGGACGGGCCACGTCCCGGTCGCAGCAAGCGGATCGACTGCCCTTCTGCATCAACGAGCTGGATTCTCCCGTCAGGGAGCAGCCGTACGGCGTGGGGGACGTTAGATTCCATTCGTGCGGCATCCGTGTCGTTGCCCTTGTTGTTTAGTCACCACCAGGGTAAGGAAAAGCCCCGCCAGATCTAGGTCTGAGCGGGGCTTTTCTGTACCTGAGTGTATTAGATTGGCTTATGAGTCACCCGGCGATTGATGAGCAAGCCCGATCTGATCTTGCCTCCGCCGCCACGGCTTCTGCGCTACGAGGACGTGATCTACGACTTCAATGCCGCGATGCGTTCGCGGGTGAAGAAGGACCGCCCTCGGACGTGGGCGCAGTTCTGGCGTGTTTGGTCTGATGAGCAACTGAATCAGCGCCACAATCAGGTCCGCCTGATTCCTCAGCGGTTCAGCCTTACAAACAGAGGGGAATGACGATCCGCTGTTACGGCCCGAACGACTACTGCGGCTGGACCTCAGGCCGCAGGCAGCCGCGAACAGAGGAGCCGATTTGGGAGCCGATTGCCGTGTTCGTTGCAGAGCCAGAGCCACTCGATCCCTTTGGCATCGAGATGCTCGGCGAGGACCTGGAGCGTGGCCTGGGTCGCGCCTTTGCTGAGAGCGAAGCGAACGGATCGAGGCTTGCTGGCCCAGGAGTCACCCCGAAGCGCAATCCGATACCGCTTGTCTGGGCGCGCACGGCCCGCTCCCGTGTGGGGATGCCACCCAAACGAAGAAGAGCCAGACGATGACAGGCGGTTGCTGTCCAGCTCGTTGAAGCGGAAATACTCCACGGCCCCAACGGTGCAGTGCAGTTGTGCGTCGCGGTCGCTGCCGGGTGCCCTACGGATGGCCCGTGCGGTCCAACAGGCCTTGTAGTGATCGCTCGTCATAGCGGCCATTTTGGCCGTCTTTCGCACGAACGGCCAAGGGTGAGACCCTTGGGTCTCGCGCCTGGGCGAACGCTTTTACGACGGCCCCGAAGGGTTCCCCCTCCAAAGGCAGCAACCCAGCGGAGCGGGCTGGAGCCCGAAGAGGCGGAAGCGCGCGGGAGCGCGCAAAACCCGAAGGCATTGACGAGGGAAGAAC
>CAIOHW010000394.1 GCA_903858195.1 Oligoflexia bacterium
AAGACAGGAGCCAGCTCGGGGAGCGGACCCTCGAGTGCATCGAGGATGACGCTTGAAATTCCCTGACGATGAAATGCCGTGGAGAGTTCCGTGGCCGTGAAGAGCAGATCGCTTGAGGCGAGATCCTGGAAGGCCGGATAGTATCGTTCAAATTCGGCCGGATACTCACAGAAAGAGCCCGCAACCGAGAACTGGAGGACGCTCCTGCGCCGGAGAAAATGTTCCGTATCGGCAGCGTCCATGCCCGAGATGGAGTCGAGGACATAGGTCACCGGATCGGACATCGATCTTGCGCCGGCAAAGCAGGAGATGGGCTTGCGGAGCGCGTGAACCAACCGTGAAAGCTCGTTCAGCCGAGGCGCATCGCCCTCGGCGGTCCTGGAAATCAGGGCCATCAGGTGCGAAGTTGCCCCTCGCAGGCCCTGCGCGCGCGAGAAATCATCGAGGGCGCGAAACAGGCTTCCATCTGCAGACGCAGCAAGCAGGCTCCGATCGAGACGGAGCGCGAGGGTTGAATGCAGGGCGGAATGGATCGCAGTCGAAACACGTTCGCCCAGGGGCATCGACAGGCGCGCAAACGCCGGAGAGTCGACGAGTGCGATCGCAGCCTCGAGCGCCCCCTTGAGCTCGGGGCCCTGCCTCGAAAGCAGTGCCAGCGCCTCAAAGAAACGGTCATCCGCATGCCGGATGAGCCTCAGGAGCGCGGGCAGAACCTGCTCGTGCCGGAGCAGCCCCCCCATGGCCTCAAGCTCGTCTCCAAGCCTGCCACCTGCAAGCCACTGGGAGTGAGTCTGCCGGACCTGGTAGATCACGGAGGGCTGCGAAAAAAACTGTTCGTTTGCCACTCGCACCAGCGGAAGTAGCTCGGCATCAGGAACGGGGGCCACGAGCTTCTGGAGCGGTTCAAGTGCCCCGTTCGAGCCCAGGCAGCCCAGTAATCCACGAAATTGGGGAACACTCAGAGCGCCCTGCCCCAGATCGAGTCTGCTGCAGTCAGCGGCAATGGGGCGGTAGGGCTGCTGCTTGAGAACGGCTTCGTCTCGCCCGTCCGAGAAAAGCCCAAGCGAGCAGCCGGCAAGGACTGCTGAAAGCGCTAGGATTCCGGAGCTCTGGATGGCCCTTGGGCGGTTCATGAGAGCGCGAACCATCCAATATCAGACCAAACTAGTCAAGCTATAGGATCCGGCAATTGCTGCTGTGATTCCAAATACTTACAGCTAGAAGCTGGGGCCGCCCTTTTCTACGGGACGACCTGGCTGAATGGGGGCTCCCGCCACGTCATCCGTCAGGTTCACAAAGAGCGTGTACTCACCGATCCAGCCGAGGCGTACGGTATCGGTCTCGCCTGCACGGTTCTTGGCCAGGATGATCTCGGCAACGCCCTTGGTCTCGGGATTCGGCGGGTTATCCTTGTCGCGGTTGTAGTAGTCCTCGCGATGGATGAACACGACCATGTCGGCATCCTGCTCGATGGCTCCCGATTCACGCAGGTCCGAAAGCATCGGGCGCTTGTCTTGGCGGCTCTCGACGCCTCGATTGAGCTGCGAGAGTACGATGATCGGAACCTTGAGCTCCTTGGCGAGCTCCTTGAGTCCGCGGCTGATTTCCGAGATCTCGCGCTCGCGCGAAGAGTCGCCCTTTTGCGAGGCCTTGGAGCCCTTCATGAGCTGCAAGTAGTCGACGACCACGAGATCGAGCTTACGCTCACGGGCAAGCAGCCTGCGGCAGCGGGCCCGGATATCCATCACCGACAGCGTGCCTGAGTCGTCGATATGAATGGAGCTCTTGTTCATCTCGTCGGCCGCCTGTGCCAGCCGCTGCCAGTCGCGATCCATGAGTCGCCCCAGCTTCAGACTGCGCGAATTGATGCGCGCATGTCCCGAAAGGAGCTTGAACATGATTTCCTGTGCCGACATTTCGAGCGAGAAGAGCGCAACCGTCTTTCGGTTCTTGATGGCTGCGTGCTGAAGAGCCGAGATGAACCAGCTCGTCTTACCCATGCCGGGGCGGGCGGCGACGATGATGATCTGGCCCGGATGCAGGCCCGTGGTGATGCGGTCAAAATCCCTGAACCCGGTCTCAACCCCGGTGACCTCCGCCTTGCGCTGGGCAAGCTCTTCGATGCGCTTCATGGCATCCACCAGAAGCTCATTCATCGAGGCAAAGGTCTTGCTCGATTTCGTGTCGCTCACCTCGAAGATTCGGCGCTCGGCATCATCCAAAAAGGACTCGAGCTCCTCGACAGGACCAAACGACTCTTCGACGATATCCGTGCAGGTCCCGATCAGACGCCTGAGCTGGGCCTTGCTCCGCACGATGGCGGCATAGTGTCCGACGTTCGAAACTGCAAACGTGTCATCGAGAAGCGAGGTCAGTGCAGCCGTGCCGCCCACTTCTTCAAAGCATTGACGATCGCGCAGAGCATTGGTGAGCGTCAGCAGATCCAACGCCTCACCCTTTCGGGCAAGTGCCGTCAGCACCTCAAAGATCTTCTGATGCGACGAAAGATAGAAGTCGCGAGCCTCCAGCCCCTGCTCCTGGACCTCGAAGATCGCGTCGTTCTTGAGCAGGATCACACCCAAGACCGAACGCTCGGCCTCGAGTGAGTGAGGAGGAACCTTGGAGGAGCCTGCCCCACCGCTGCCGCGGGTCAATGGCAGGTCGCCGGAAACAAACGGCGAGCCGGGCATGACTGGCTCAGGCTTCCTTGGTGACCATCACCTTCACGGTCGCCGAAACCTCCGGAAGGAGGCGCACGGTAACCGAATGCTGGCCGAGCGACTTGATCGTCTCAGTCATCTGGATGGCACGGCGCTCGATATTGAAGCCAGCGCGCGCAAGTCCGTCAACAATGTCAGCGGAGCTCACCGAGCCGAAAAGCTTATCATTCTCGCCCACCTTGCGGGAGACGGTGATCGTCAGGCCGGCCATCTTGGCGACGAGCGCCTCTGCACCCGACTTCATCTCGAGGCGCTTCTTTTCAAGAGCGCGCTTGTGGTGCTCGATGGCGCGGACGTTGGTTTCGTCGGCGATGAAAACCAGGTTGCGCGGAACCAGGTAGTTCCGGGCATAGCCGTCGGAAACCTTTACGATGTCGCCCACACGTCCCAGATTCGCCACGTTCTCACGAAGAATGACCTGCATAAAACTCCTCAAATTGTCCCTAAAATTAGGGGTCTACGATTGCCTGAGTTTGGATCGAAAGTCAAACCACAGGTCGAAAAATCCCACAGCAAGCAGGAGTGGTGTCATCACTCCCAGTACCAAAAAAAAGACCAGGCCCCGGGCAAGCCCCCTCACCCCCCAGACATCACACACGACACTTAGGATGGCGACCCCCTGCAGCGCATAAAGTGCGAGGCAGAACTTAAGGCCGTTCCACGCCAGGTCGGCGGGGATGCCGCGAAACACCACCCAGCCAAAGCCACAGGCGAGCGTCGGCCAGACCCAGCGCTCCGGGGTCTTCCAGCCCCTGAGGTAACCCACCGGAACCCCGAGGCGCTCCCGGAGGCGCCCAGGACTGAGCCTCACCAGAAGCGTCAGGACGATCCAAGACTGCAACAGCGCGGCAATCCCGAGCGACGAGGGCAGGTTACGAACCCACTCGAGCTTGTGCTCCTCCCACTCGGCAGGGTCCCACTGGCTCGGGGGTGCCTGTGTACTGAGCTGCTGCCCCATCCAGTCCATGGCCCGCTGGATCTGCTCGGCCGGAGTCACTCCATCCAGGCGCGACCAGACGACGAGCGCAAGCACGCCCGCAGCGACCACCGCCAAGATCCCGGAAAACAGAATCGACATGAGCCTGGCTTGGGCATCGCGACGACGCCCCACCCAGAACCGCGACGCTTCGGCGATCATCCACGCCGGAGCGACGGAGAAGACGGCAAAGCCCGCAAGCCCGCTCCAGCCCGACAGGGCCCAGATGAGCGAACCATTGCTCAACGTTGCAAGCAGCGCCCAGCGCCGGCCGGCGGCCAGGTTGAGCCAGGCCAGGGGCAGGGGCGCCAGAAGCGCAAGGAACAGACTGATGTAAAAAGAGGCGCTCAGGAAAAAGGGGGAGAGCCGAACCCAGAAAGGAAGGCGGGAGTGGGTCGAGGGAGGCGAGCCGAGATCACTCATGAAACCGGCTCGCCCCCTTCAAGAATCAATGACCCGAGGACACGTATCCGACGAGCGCCAGGTTGCGGGCGCGCTTCACCGCAGAGGTGAGCTTGCGCTGGTGCATGGCGCAGTTGCCGGAGATGCGGCGGGGCGTGATCTTGCCGTGCTCGCTGACAAACGACTGCATCATGCGGATATCCTTATAATCCATGATGAAGTCCTGGTCCGAGCAGAAACGGCAGACCTTCTTGCGGCTGAAGCCGCCACCGCGGCGGGAGCCACGCTCATCGCCGTCATCACGGCCTTCGCGTGCGTCACGGGCATCACGAGCGCCCGAATCCATCTTATCTTCACGATTGTACGACATGGTTCATTTCTCCAAATCTGTGCTGGATGTTTATTCTTCGGACGCTGCAGCTTCAGGAGCTTCAGCGTGCTGATGGCGGGGTGCGTATGAGCGACGCTCGCCCATCGCTGCCATGCGCTCTTCACGACGAGCTTCACGCTCTTCTTCACGGCGCTTGGCGGCTGCCTGCTGTTCGGCACGAGCCTTTTTGAATGCCTCGATGTTGAATTCCTTCTCGAGGTTCACGCTCAGGAAACGGAAAACCTGGTCATTGAGGCGCAGGTTGCGCTCGATTTCATGAACCACGTCGCCCTTGCCCGTATAGACAAAGTACGTGTAGTGGCCGCGGCTTTCCTTGGCGATCGGGTAAGCAAGCTTCCGCTTGCCCCAGTCTTCCTGCATGACGACTTCGCCGCCGTACTGGGCGACGACACCGTTCAGGCGCTCTTGAATGGCCTTGAGGCCTTCGTCCGAAAGCTCGGCGCGTGTGATGTAAGTGGTTTCAAAGCCGGAGATGAGCCCCGACTGGGTCTGGGTAGCCATTACTGCCTCCTTATGAATAATGGGCCGACATTGGCCCAAAAGCCCGTGGAGTCCTCCACGAGCAAGGGTCCGAGACGGGTAGCACGGCCGAGGCCTGCGATCAATCCCCCCGCACAGATGGGTTCCGACCCTCAGGCCCAGGGGTGCTTTTCGGGGGGGGAGGCAAGGGCCCCGTCGCCCTCTGAGGCAGCCCTGCCTCGCTGCAGCCAGGCCACCACCACGATGGCCAGCTCATAGAGGATGATCAGGGGAGCCATGAGCAGGAGCATGGACATGGCGTCCGGGGGGGCGAAAAGGGCCGAGGCCACCGTAATGCCCAAGATCGCCGTGCGCCGGCTTGAACGAAGGCCCTCGGCACTCACCACCCCGAGCCAGCCCAGAAAGACCAGGAGCACGGGGAGCTCGAACGCCAGCCCGAAGAGCAGCATGAGCTTGAGGCAGGTGTCGTAATAGTTTGCGATGGTCAGCAGGGGCACATCGGCGGGACCGCCATACTGGACGAAGTACTTGAACCCGAGCGGAAACAGCACGTAGTAGGCAAACGCCGCCCCACCCATAAAGAACAGTGCGCCTGAAGAAACGAAGGGAAACACCCACCTGCGCTCGTGGGGCTTGAGGCCCGGGGCGATGAACTTCCAGAGCTCCGCGAAATAGAAGGGGGACAGGAAGATGAGCGAGCCGTAGCCCGACACCTTCAGATGGGTCAGGAAGTTCTCGAAAAGCGACGTGAAGTAGAGCTTTTGCTGCTCCGGAGGGAGAGCCGCAAAGAGGGGCCTTCGCAGGAACTCGAGCATGGGCTCGGCAAAGGCGTAACAGGCCGCGAACCCGACCATGAAGATGTACAGGCAGCGCATCAGTCGCGCACGGAGCTCCTCGATATGATCGAAGACTCCCATCACGGGTCCACCAGTACGGTCGGGGTTCACTTCATTTGGGACTTGAGCCATGCCTTACCCTCGGTCATATTGCCCGGCGCAAAGAGGTGTCAATTCATGAATGCGCGTCGAATCCCCGCCATCCTGCTCGCCATCATCACGGCGGGCCTCATCTATGGAGCCATCACCTACCGCAAGGGCGAAAGCCAACCGGCGGCAACCGAGTCCCCCCAGCCCGTAACCGAGGCCCAAACCCCATCTGAACCTTCCAATTCCAAGGAGACCCCCGCCATGTCCGAAGCATCAGCCATCGATCTCACCACCGACGAAAACGGCCTCTCCAAGTCGACCGTCGTGCTCACGACCAGCCAGGGCGTGATCAAGTACAAGTTCTACTCCAAGGACGCCCCCAAGACGGTCGCTCGCATGGCCGAGCTGATCCAGCAGGGCTTTTACAACGGCCTCACCTTCCATCGTGTCGTTCCGGGCTTCGTGATCCAGGGCGGAGATCCGCTGGGCAACGGAACCGGAGGCAGCGGCCAGAAGCTGGCTGCTGAGTTCAACGAACGCCGCCATGTCGAAGGCACTGTAGCCATGGCCCGTGCGCAGGACCCAAACTCCGCTGACTCCCAGTTCTACATCTCGCTGGGTCGCCACCCCCACCTCGACCGCTCCTACACCGTGTTCGGGCAGGTCACCGAGGGAATGGATGTGGCCAAGAAGATCGGGATCGGCGACCGCATGGTCTCGGTCAAGGTCGAGTAGTCCCACTACAGCCTATTGCAGGGTCTTGCGGGCGAGATCGCTCGGAATGATCCCAGCTTCCTGGAGCGCACGGGCGGCCTTTTCGCTGCCCGTGCGCACCCATTTTTCATAGGTACGAAGCAGGTCGGCCTCGCGCCTGGGCGTGGTCTTTTCGCTCACATCCGCCAGCACATCGACGAACTGGCGAAATTTCACTGCAAGCTCCGAATAGAGCTTCTGTCGCGCAGGCTGGCTCTCGCGTGAGGCAACCGCCTGGTAGGCCGCGCCCCCCATCCCGATGTAATAATCGACGTCGACCGCGCGCCTCATGAAACTGTCCTGAAAGTAGCCGGCGACATAGAGTGAGAAATCGCCCACGTGCTGAAAAAGCGAGCGCTGGGCGCTCGGCTCCGGCTGGTCGAGCGCGTCCTTGACCATGAGGGCAAGAGGCTCCTCGCGCACCTGCCCTTCGCCATCACGGGCAAAAAGGCTCTCGGTGGTCATGAATCGATTCATGAGGTGAACGAGATAGAACTCAGCCTCTGCGCCGGCCGTGACCTTTCGACGCGCGAGCGAGTCACGGATGAGCTCAAAAAAGAACTCTTCGGGCCTTGCGATCAGTTGGAGCGAAGGTTTTCGATCTCCTGCCATACCTCTCTCAATGCTACGCCCACCACGCCTGCAGTCAAACTGAGCAGGTCTTGTGCGACACACCGGGACTCGTGTTACGATCTTAGGCAGGATTCCCAGTCATGAAACTGTCGCCCGCACAGATCCTGCTCCTGCTGCTCGCCCCGCTCGCACCCGAGTGCGCCTTTGCGGGCTCCGTTCAGGTCATGCTCTTCGGGCAACCCTGCCAGATGCAGGGACCGGATCCCCTTTCGGAGGTCCAGCTCAAGGCCATCCACCAGGTGAGCCCCGAGCAGACGCCGCTTGCGGACTCGATTCAGGCACTCAGGAGTTCCCTCGAACGCCTCAAGCCATCGCCCGATACGCCTGAAGTGCTCGGCCGCTACATCGAACAGCGTGCCAAAGCTGTCGGGACCCGTATTGCCTTCGAAGAGGCGCTGCAGGCGGCTCGAAAGGCGAGAAGCCCCCAGCAGTTTGCAGGCGCCATCCAGCCCATGGTCCACCCGCGCAGGCTCAAGGGGCTTTCACGGCAGTTTGAAAAGGCTCTGCAGGCGGGAAACTCCCCGAGCGCCTGGGAGCAGATCCGGCTCGACTTCGCGGAGGTTTCCGGACCTGACGGCGAGGAGGACTTTCACCGCGCCCTCCGCAAACTCAAGGTGGCGTACCAGTGCTCGTTTGAATCCTTCGAGGATGATCAGCCTCCATCGGAGGCTCCATCATCGGGCAAAGGTCTCCAGCAAACCCCCGCGAATCATTGATACGGCGATCGCGGCAAGCAGCAGAGCTGCAAGCTTCGAGAGGACGGCTGCGCCGTCTTTTCCGAGAAGCTTGAACATGCCCTCAGAGTTCCTCAGCAGCAGCCAGGCAATCACGTAGTTGGCCAGCAATGCCGCAACGGTCAGGCCGTAACCAAACACCTCGACCTGCAGGATGAGCGTGGTGAGTACGCCCGGGCCGGTGATCAACGGGACGGCAAGCGGCACGATGCCGCTCGAGCCCGTCACGCGGTTTTCGTGCTCGGGCTTTCCCACCAGGTCAGCAAGAGCGATGAGCAGCAGGACCAGTCCCCCCGCAATGCGGAAGTCGACGACCTGGATTCCGAGAAAGCGAAAGATCGCCTGACCGAGAAACACGAAGAGCAGTGCGGTGACGAGGGCAACCGCCATCGATGTGTCGACCACGCTCC
The DNA here is from genome assembly GCA_903858195.1 of Oligoflexia bacterium. Taxonomy (GTDB): domain Bacteria; phylum Bdellovibrionota; class UBA1018; order UBA1018; family UBA1018; genus CAIOHW01. The sequence continues at coordinate 8,426 of CAIOHW010000394.1, forward strand.
TGCGTCTCTTCTCGGGAAGAGACTTTGAGAGCCCGAAATAAATCGGGAGCGTACCCGGAATATCAAGCGCGACAAAAAGTGCAGTGAAGGCTGTCAGGAAGGCTTTTGCGCTGGTGAACTCAGCCCACGGCACAGGTCACCTGATGGGGCTCCACGAAGTACTTTCGGCAGACCTCCTGGATGTCCCGTGGCTTCACTGCCGCAAGCCGCTCCATCACCTGCGCCTCGGTCGGGGGCGTGAGGCCGTAGAGAAGCTCCTGGCCGTAGTAGCCTGTAAGCGACGAGTCGCTCTGCATGTCCATCGCCCGCCTGCCGAGAAAATACTCGCGCGCACGATCCATCTCGGCGCGTCCCGGCCCCTTGTCGGCAAGCTTCTTGAGAACTGCATCGATCCCTTCAAGCGCCTTCTTTTCCTTGTCCGGAGAGCAGGCAATGTAGATGCCCTGGTAGCCGGGCTCCACACCCTCGAAACCCATGGGCGCCACCGTGTAGGCGAGGCTCTGTTTCTCGCGAAGCTCGATGAAGAGCCTGCCGCTCTGTCCCCCCAGGATGGTGTGCAGGAGCCGGATCGCATGGCGATCCTTCGAAGTGATGGTCGTGCCAAGACCTCCGCGGATCAGGTGCACCTGCTCACGGCCGAGCCTCTTCTCCACCCAGCGCGGACCGGGAAGCACTGCCTCGGCCTCGAGCATGCCCGCAAGTGCGCGGGCCTGCGTGCGGCTCCTCGATTCCTTCCACATCTCGTTGAGCTGCCTGAGCCAGCTGTCGAGCGCCGGGCGGGAGAGCCTGCCCACGATCGAGACGACGCTCCTCTCGGGCCTGACCCACTGCTCGAGATAGCTCCTGAGCTTCTGAGGACTGAAAGTCTTGACGCTCTCGAACGAACCCGAACTCAGCGCCCCGTAGGGATGGCTGAGAAACAGGGACTCAAGAAAATACTTCGAGCAAAGCTGGCCAGAATGGTCCTCGATGGTGCGAAGCGTATCCTCCATCACGCGCTGAGAGTGGGCCACCTCGTCACCGGGAAAGCTGCCATTCACGAGCACGTCATCAAAAACCGGCGACAGGTGAGCGAAGTCCTTGGCCAGGCAGGTGAGCTGCAGACCGACGGTGTTTCGCCCCGAGAACCCATCAAGACTTGCAGCCTTGCCCTCGACGATTTCGGCGATCTGGCGGGCCGAGCGCGTGGGGGTACCCTTGGTCCATGTCATCGAGAGACACTGGCTCACGCCCCAGTCTTCGTTTCGCGCAAAGAGCGGATCACCCAGTTCGAGCCTGAGTCCGCCCAGCGATGCCGCCTGAACGCTCACCACGTGCGACTGCGGACGGTGGCGGTAGATGACCTTGAGACCCGAGTCGAGCACCCATTCTTCGTAGGGAGCATGTTCGGGAACCTTGAGCCGCTTGGGCTTGGCGGAGCCCGCCTTTTTTACCGAAGAACGGGCTGCAGGCAGGTGCCTGCGCGCCACCTTCTCCAGAACCGCCGTGTCGACCTCTTTTTCCATGTGCTTGGGCACCAGGAAAGCGCCCGAAAGGCGCGAGAACTCAACCGCTGCCACCGCAGCCTCGCGGATGCGCTCGGGGGTCACGGCGCGAAGCTCCGAAAGGTAGCGCTCGTCATAGCCCAGGTCCTCGACCACGAATCGAAGGAAACCCAGTCGCGAAGCGATCCCATCGGCCGTCTGCAGTGAGTAGAGCTTGTCGCTCTCGGCATGCGCAAGCAGCCTCTCGAGCTCCTGCTGCGTGGGCTCGCGCTCCGTGCCCTCGCGGATGATTCGAAACGCTTCATCGAGCGCAGGCTCGATCTTCTCGGGAGTGGGCACGTCGAGGTGGAAATAGAGCATGCCGGGATCCTTGGGTACGTACAGCCCCCCGCTCACTTCGGTCACAAGCGACTTCTCGCGAAAGAGCGACTGATAAAGGCGCGAGCTCTCGCCCGTGGCCAGTGCGCCTGCGAAGAGGTCGAGCGGCGCGATGTCGGGATGCCCGAGTTCGGGAACACGAAACGAGAAGTTGACCGAAGGCAGCTGAACTTCAAAGAGCCGCTTCGCCACAGCGGGCTTCGGGCTGTGAAGCGGATCGAAACGTCGCGCAGCGCGAACGGCGGGCTTGGCAACACGCTTGAAGACCTTCGAGCCGAAGTGGCGCTCCATGAGTGCCAGCAGCTTGCGAACGCGAGCGCCACTCGGGTCATCGATCGGACCCACAAGGATGAGACCCATCCGCGAGGCCGTGTAGTTGCGGCGGTAAAAGGCTTCGAGCTTCGAGACGGTGGCTGCCTTGAGCGTACGGGCAAATCCGATGACCGGACGCCCGTAGGGATGGGTATTGAAAGTCGACGAGAAGAGTGCCTGGAAATGCTGCCGCTCGGGCGAGTCCTCGTTCTTTTTCAGTTCCTCGAGGATGACCTCGCGTTCGCGGTCGAAGTCGTCCTTCAGAAAACGCTGGGGAGTGGCCATGACCGAGAACTCGCCGATGACCTTTTCCCAGTGATGCTCGGCGCAGGTGACATGGTAGACCGTCTGGTCGAACGAAGTGTAGGCATTGATATCGCCACCGAGCGACTCAATGGCCCGGGCGGTTTTTCCGGTCGATGCGGTTCCGGTGTCCTTGGCGTTGGCATCCTTGAACAGCATGTGTTCA
>CAIOHW010000395.1 GCA_903858195.1 Oligoflexia bacterium
AGCCGCCGCTCTTGCTGCCGGATCAGAGCCCGGAGCGGCGAGATGATCAGGGTGGAGCTGTTCGGCCTTCGGGCCAGCGTCTCGAAAATCAGACTCTTTCCCGCCCCGGTTGGGGCCACGCACAGGACATGGGCCGAACGGGGTTTCAGAAGGATTCGAAGGGCTTCGCGTTGGAAGGGTCGAAGGCAGAGGGTATTCACGCCCTCAGGGCGTAGCCAGATCCGTGCTCGGGCCGCCGAGAGACGAGGATCGATGGCGAAGGTAGACGAGCCCGCCCAGGGCTCCGAAGATCAGCTGAAAAAGGACATGCAGGCTGAACACGTTTGCCCCCGCATGGGAGCCCATGAGCAGGAAGAGCCAGCTGAAGGCGGCATGCCCTGTTCCCACTCCAGCCGGAGCGATCGGTACGGCGGTCACGAGGAGCCCGAGCGGAACCGCAACGTAGATCGCCCAGGTTCCTGCCTGACCCCCGTGAGCGATCGGGCCGTCGAGTACCTGGAAGAAGATCAGGCAGGCCGAGGCAGCAAGAAAGTGGACTACGCAAGAGATGGCAAGCGAGAGGCCGACCATCTTTCGGTGGGGGTGGTAGTTTCGGACGCCCTCGTAGATTCGAGTCACCGATCCTACTGCCGGGATCCTTTCCTGCAGCCGTCGAAGCAGCCAGAGAAAAGGGTCCCGCGACTCAGGGACGAGAAAAAGGCAGAGGTAGAATCCCACCATCGAGAGGAAGGAAAAGACCACGAAGGGTTGTACGCGGACAAACGGGTTGGTCTCCGGCTGTGGCCCGAGGGCCAGGCTGAACCCGAAGACAAGCGCAGCCGAGGCCACCATCACAAGACCCGAGACCCCGACCACCCGGTCAAAAAGAATGCTTCCGAACACATGCCCGCGTTTTCCAGGATGCTCCCGTGCGATGTAGAACGCTTTCACGAGGTCTCCACTGACGGCACCGGGGAGAGCCAGATTGAAGAAATTGCCGATGAGCGTGAGCCGTGCTGCCGCCGTCCATCCGAGGTCAACGCCCTGCGCGCGCAACAGGATCTGCCAGCGCCAGATGCAGAGCATGAGGTTGATTCCGGTCGCCGCGAGGGCAAGCCCCACTCCGAGAGGATAGTGCAGGATCTTTCTGAGATCTCCCACCGAGAGGAGCCCCTTTTTGGCAAGGAAGGTGAGCAAAAGGGCCACAAGGACAAGCTTGAGGAGGGTTGCTGCGAGCCGGCGCATCAGAGGTTCTCCTCACTGCCCAGAGCGTAGAAATTTCGGATGAGCGTGGAGGCGATATCGGGATCGTGCAGGTCGGCCCGTCCCGCATTCAACAGAGGCGGAGCGGGACGAAGCTTGCGCTTGGATGCGAAGGTTTGAGCTGCTCCATCGAGGTCACGCTCGGGGTGGAATTGCACCCCGAAGGCCGGAGCGCCATTGACCGCAAACGCCTGCACTCGGCAGAGGTCGGACGAGGCCAGGAGCTGGGTGCCAGGGGGGAGCTCGCAGACTTCGTCGTAATGCATCGAGAAGCTGTGAAATTCATCTGGGATCCCTGTGAAAATCGGCGAACCGGCCCCCAACTTTCGGATTCTCGTCCAGCCGATCTCCGGGGCGGAGGCTCGGGCGACGGCGCTTTTTCCGCCGAGCGCACGGGCAAGGCTCTGGTGCCCGTAGCAAACACCCAGAAGCGGCGTGCGCCGATCGAGAGCAGCACGGATGAGCGCCAGAAGCGATTCGATCCATGGAGCATCTTCGGTAACCGAAGTGGCTGATCCGGAGAGCACGATCCGATCAAACTGTCGGATGCGCTCGGAGCTCGGAAGGTCAGCGTGCGGTGCACGAACCGTGTGGAGTTCAATGCCAGCTGCGACCCCACCGGGCAGCGAGAGCGCGCGCCTGAGTTCTTCCGATCCCCAGGAGTCCGGGTCACGAGTGTTGTCGATCAGCAGGACTCTCACGCTTCGTCCTTCTTCTTGCCTGAGAGCTCGAGCAGGAAGGCCTGTTTGAGGAACATGCTGTGGGCGGCGTTGACGGCAATCACCAAGCCAAGCCGGCCATCCAGGCACCCCAGCTTCCAGAAGTAGCACTCCAGGAATTTTGAGATGGGCTTTAAGATCAGGAGCGCGAGGCTGAATTTTCGGCCGCGCCGGGCGAGGTCTTCCGCCCCCAGGCGGGCGTACTTGAGATTGGTCGCCACCTGGTCCGAGATCGAATCAAACGAGTAGTGAAGCAGTGGATACCTGGCTACCTGCACTTCGCCGTCCCCTTTGAGGGCCTCATGAAGCCTGGGTTCAGTCCACCGGGCCTGGCTGCGATGTCCGAGGCGGGCTACGGCATTCGGGTACCAGCCACCAAAGCGGATCCACTGCGAGTGGTAGAAGGTCTTGCGCGGCAGGCTCAGGACGGGGAGCCTGCCCGTCTTGGGTACTTGCACAAGCCACTGTTCGATCTCATGGGCAAGCTCCGGGGTCAGGACCTCGTCGGCATCGAGGTTCAGAACCCAGTCATGTGTGGCCTTGGAGGCTGCAAAATTCTTCTGCTGCCCAAAGCCCGGCCACGGGTTGTGAAAGACCTTGGCCCCGAGCCTTGCTGCGATGTCGGGCGTGCCGTCCGTACTTCCGGAGTCCACCACGATGAGCTCATCGGCAAACGAGGCTGCACGGAGGCTTGCTTCGATCTTGCCAGCCTCATTGAGGGTGATGAAAGTCACGCTGAGTCGCGGCCTGTGCATGAGTTTTTGCTAGCACAGCAGAGGCCTTTTTGGGAGAAACCGGGGCTATGAAAGTCGCTGTGATCGGCACAGGTTACGTGGGGCTGGTGGCGGGCGCCTGCTTTGCCGACTCGGGCAATGAGGTCGTTTGCGTCGACCATGACCCGGCCAAGATCGCTTCCCTCAAAAAAGGCGAAATCCCCATCTATGAGCCGGGGCTCGAGGACCTCGTCTCGCGCGCCCTCGAGCGCCGCAGGATCACTTTCACGACCGAGACTGCAGAGGCGGTCCGAAGCTCAGAGGTTGTTTTTCTCGCGGTTGGCACTCCCTCCCGGTCGGATGGGACCCCTGAGCTCAGGTACCTGAAGGCCGCAGTCGAGCAGGTCGCTCGGGCAATGGAGGAGGGCAAGACGGGCTACCGGGTGCTGGTCAACAAGTCGACCGTCCCGGTGGGTTCCCAGCAGCAGGTATCGGATTGGGCGTCTGCCGCGACCTCGCAACCCTTTGATGTCGTGAGCAACCCGGAGTTCCTGAAAGAGGGTACTGCCGTCGACGACTTCCTGAAGCCGGATCGCGTCGTGATCGGAACCTCAAGCGACCGAGCTTATGAGCTCATGGCACAGCTCTACGCCCCCTTTGTGAGACAGGGAAATCCCATCCTCAGGATGGATGCCGTTTCGGCGGAGCTCACCAAGTACGCCTGCAATGCGTTTCTCGCCACACGCATCAGCTTTATGAACGAACTCTCACGGGTGGCTGATGCCTTCGGGGGCGACATCGAGTGGATTCGAAAGGGCATGGCCTCTGACCAGCGCATCGGGCGGCATTTTCTTTATGCTGGCGTGGGTTATGGTGGCTCGTGCTTTCCCAAGGATGTCTCAGCTCTCGTCACGCAGGCCAGGTCCAAGGGACTTTCAGTGGGCGTGGTCGAAGCGGCCGAAGAAGCCAATCGCACACAGCGCGATTACTTTGTCTCGCTGATCGAGAAGGCCTACCCCAAGGGAGTGAGCGGTCTCGTGTTTTGCATCTGGGGCCTCGCTTTCAAGCCCAACACCGATGACATGCGCGAGGCACCTGCGATCCCGGTCATCGCGGCTCTGCGGGCCAAGGGCGCCAAAGTGCGGGTTTTTGATCCGGTGGCAATGGAGCAGGCCCGGCATTGGATTGCCGAGGGTGAGGACTGCCGCTACAGCAGCTCGGCGCTGGAGGCGCTCGAGGGTGCAGATGGACTTGTGCTCTTGACCGAGTGGAATGAATTCAGGAACCCCGATTGGTCCGAGATCAAACGCCTGCTCAAGCAGCCGCGCATCATCGATGGCAGGAACATCTTTGACCCGGCCCTGCTCAAGAAACACGGATTTCAGTACGTTGGCGTGGGCCGGCGCTAGGACTTATTCAGGCCGTTGCTGCAGCGGACTCGCCGCGAGACCTTGAGATCTTCAAGCCGATTGTCGTTTGCCGGAGTGAATGACCGGCGCGGATGCCAGACATGGTACTGGAGTGCGAGACCCTTGAGGGACTTGATGCTGAGACCCAGGTGCTGGAGCCGAAGCTCGAAGTCCGTGTCTTCGCGTCCGTAACCCTGATAGTCCTCGTCGTAGCCATTGATGGCTTCAATGTCGCGTCTGAGGGCAGATCCGTTACAGCCCTTCATGTCCGGGATGCGGTCCATCTTGAGGCGCTTTCGGAGGCCTGGATTTGTGACTCGAATCGTGCGCTGAAGGTGGTCTGAGTCTCCCGTGAGGCAGCTCCAGATGAGCGAAGGTTTCGGGTAATCAAAAAACCCCGCGCGCACGGCCTCGTGAGTGAGCCCCGAACTGACCTTTTCGCCAAGCTCCATGCGCCGACCGGCAAGGTAGCGCCCTGCCTCGGTCTGCTCGATGTGATCGCGTACAAAATCGCGGTGAGGGATGCAGTCGCCGTCGGTGAAGATCACGATCTCACCTCGGGACTGGCGGATCCCCTCATTGAGGATGCGGCAGCGACGGTAGCCTTCGTTTTTTTGCCAGACATGCGTGACCTTGAAGAGCCCCTTGGCTGAGAGACCCTCGATCAGGCGGCGAGTTCCTTCGCCCGAGCCGTCGTCGCAGACCACGAGCTCAAAGTCGTAGGTCGATTGCCTCTCGAGGCCTGCAAACACGAGCTCGAGATGCCGGGGCATCTCGTAGGTCGTCATCAGAAGGGAGGCTTTGGGTGAGGCCTGAGGTTGCATGGCGGTCTGAAGGGGTTATCCAATGATCCTGTAGCTGCGATACTCGAAAAGGCGGATTCCGGTCAATTTTTCGATAAAATCGAGCGGGATTTTGGTCAGGTCCTTTTTTCCGTAGGTCATGGGTGAGTTTTCGAGGTCCCAGTTCCAGTTTCTCAGGCGGATCCGCTCGGCCATCACGGCAGGATGCGTCTCGGTGAAGCGCCTGAGGCCCCAGAAGCGCTTGTATCGATAGTTGTCTCCGGTCTTGGGGCGGCCGTCGGCTCCCACCGAGTCTGCACCATGGTAGAGCGTGTCCATGAAGACAGTCTTCTCGCGCATGGCCTCGGGGGTCCTGACCCAGCCGTAGTGGAACATGCGGGCACCGCTCCTGAGAACCCCGGGCTTGGAGCCGTCGGCGAGTCGAAAGCTCTGGGCATCGCCCACGCTCCGGGCCCCCGATGCCCTGCGAATGGCGCGCACTTCGCGCCGGTAGGCGCTTCGCGAGTCTTGAATCACATCGAAGCTCCCGTAGAGGTGTCGGTAATCAAAAAGCAGTCCGTCGATCTCGGGGCGCAAGTCGGCCTGCTCAAGCGCGCGCCGGAGCGCCGGGTAGTCGGCCTCGTGCAGCACTTCGTCGGCTTGGATGTAGATGCACCAGTCTCCCGTGCAGCGATCGAGGGCGAGGTTGGTCTGTTCGGACAGGATTTTTCCGCCCCGGCGCTTCTCGGGGTCATCAAGCGGCCAGTGACTTTCAAA
>CAIOHW010000396.1 GCA_903858195.1 Oligoflexia bacterium
ACCTGGCCACCGCGGCCGGGAGTCACTCCGCCCACGACGTTCGTGCCGTAGTCTCGGCATCCTTTTGCGTGGAATGCACCCTGCGAACCCGTGATGCCCTGAACCAGAAGCTTGGTTTGCTTGTTGACCCAAATCGACATTTTTATGCTCCCTTTGCTGCAGCAACGACTTTTTTAGCTGCGTCGGTGAGGCCATCGGCCGGAGTGATCTTGAGCCCGCTCTCGGAAAGAAGCTTCTTTCCGGCTTCGACGTTCGTGCCCTCGAGGCGCACCACAAGCGGAACCTTGAGGTCGAGTTCGCGTGCGGCGGCGATCACGCCTTCGGCGATGACATCGCACTTCATGATACCGCCAAAGATGTTGACCAGGATCGCCTTCACCTTGGGGTCCTTGAGGATGATCTTGAACGCGTGGGCGACCTTCTCTTTTGAGGCCCCGCCACCCACATCGAGGAAGTTTGCAGGCTCGCCGCCATGGAGTTTGATGATGTCCATGGTCGCCATCGCAAGGCCAGCGCCGTTGACGAGGCAGCCAATGTTGCCGTCGAGCGCGATGTAGGCGAGTTCGTACTTGGAGGCTTCGACGTCCTGCGGATTTTCTTCGAGCAGGTCGCGCATGGCCACCGTTTCGGGGTGCCGGTAGAGCGCGTTGTCATCAAAGTTGAACTTGGCATCGAGCGCTGCGAGGTGACCCTGCGCAGTGAGAATCAAGGGGTTGATCTCGACCTGTGAGCAGTCCTCGGCCATGAACGACTTGTAGATGCCGCCAAAAAAGCCCACGGCCTCCTTGGTTTGCTCGGCGGTCAGGCCGAGCGCCTTGGCAATCTTGCGACCATGAAAAGGCTGGTAACCCGTCGTCGGATCGACCGGGACCCGGATGATCTTTTCGGGGTGCGTGTGGGCAACCTCTTCGATCTCCATACCGCCTTCGGTCGAGGCCATCATGATGACCTGCGAGGTGGCTCGATCGAGCACCACGCCGAGGTAGAATTCTTTTGCGATCTGCGAGCCTTCTTCGATCCAAATCTTGTGGACCTTCTTGCCAGCGGCGCCCGTCTGCGGCGTCACCAGCACCTTGCCCATGATGTCCTGGGCTGCGGCCTTGACGTCGGCAATCGACTTGCAGACTTTCACGCCCCCTGCCTTGCCGCGGCCCCCGGCATGGATCTGGGCTTTGACCACCCAGACGGCGTTTCCGCGCTCCTGCGCAAGGCTCTGCGCGGCCTTCTCGGCTGCCGCTGCTACGTCCCCACCCTCTTCGACCAAGCGCCCCTCAGGAACTCGGACGCCGTACTTTTTGAGAATGGATTTGGCCTGATATTCGTGAATGTTCATAGGTGCTTAGATTAGTAGCGTAAATCACGGGGCGGGCAACGAAAAAGGAACCCCGAAGGGTTCCTTTCCCATTGCAACTCGTTTAGTCGGACTTCGTTCTGGGTTCAGTTCCGGCTGAATCTCCCGACTTAACTCCCGAAGACCTCGAGCCTCTCGCCCGCTTCGCCCAGGACCTCAATCAGATCGCCCTGCGAGGCCCTGCCCTTGGCCTGCTGGACCTCGTGCATGAGCTCGTCGTAGCCGGCGACCCAGCGTCCCGACTCGATCGCACGCCCCTCGCGCAGGATCCTCACCTCGTACCGGGTGTCGGCGGGGCGCTGGTCCAGAAGGTATCGGGAGAAAGGCACATGTTGGTACTCGCGTTCATAGGCCTGGGTCACCGTGCCGTCGGCGTTCATGCGGGAGTAGGCCACCCACATGTCGCGATCCGTGTTGGCGTAGACGGCCACCTGAAGCGAGCCTCCGCGCATGGCTGTGTCTCGCGAGATGCGCTCGGCCTCGACCTTGCCGATCTTCGTACCCTGCGCCTCATACTCGAGAATGATGTCGCTCTGGCCCTTGTAGCGCTTCTTGTAGGAGCCTGCCTCGCGGGGATCCCCGTTGGGACCCTTGCCTGCCGTCTGCTGGCTTCGCACCTTGAGGTCAAAAGCGACATCAGCGCGAAACACCGCCTCATTGAGCGGAATGTTCACCGACTCGCCATTGACCTTGAGCTCGGACTCCCTCGGGTCGTTCGCGCCGAACCAAGCCATGTGCTCGGAATTGCCTTCGATCACGTAGCCATCTGCCGGACCGGATCCGGCCAGAACGAAGTTCGAGCCGTAGGCGAGCTTCTTGAAACCAAGCATCCGATCGCGCGCTTCGAGCCCCGTACGCGCATGCATCATCACATCGCGCATCTGAAGCTGCCACGGCGTCTGAAGGCCGATTTTCTTTGAAAATGCCCAGACCTGGCCCATGGCCACGCCCTCGGCGTTCATGCCCGTGAACAGGCCCACCAGACCCGAGACCGCTGCGGTCACGAACGGGATCTTGCCCTCGGGCTTGTAGATCACGATGAGTGGATGGGTCTCCAGTCCCTGTCCCGTGGGCACGTCCACGTTACGGGTCTGAAAGGTCTTTCCGTCGACCGTGCGCGATCCCCAAGCGGCAAAGCTGTCGCAGTTCACCGTGATGCCGCCCAGACCCATGATCTGAAGCAGCTTGGCACTCGCTGCCCGCTCAATGGTCGAAGGGCTGGGATTGCCCGGCACCTGCGACTCGATCGAGTCGGCACCGGCACGAAAAATCGCTGCAATGTCGATCAAACCATTGATGAAGCCCAGATCACCCTTGGTGACCTTGACGGGCTTTTCGCGAAGCTTTCCGCCCTCAATGATCCCTTCGAGATGGTCCTTCACGTTTTTTGGAAAGGTCGTCCACCAGACCCGGCCGAGCAACCTGCGAATGCCGCGAAAAGCCCATGCAGGAATGAACCTCACCTTGGGCTCCTGCTTGATTCCGGTTTCACGCAGCACGTTGAGCATGTTTTCGATTTCATCGGCGACGAAATAGCCGTACTGGCGTCCCATCTCGCGCTCGCTACCCTTGAGGTGCAGCGTCTTGAGACCGTCATTCACCTCAGCCCAGCCTTCACCGTAGGTGGCGACCACCTCGGCGCGAGCCACGCCCCCAAGGGCGCCCTGAACAGCCAAAAACCCAATCAACATCAGCCCCGAAAAACTCATTCGCATTTTCATTTAAAGAGCTCCTCCAAGTGAGCATCCACGACCCTGCGACCGCCCTCGCGGCCGTAAAAATTCAGGCAGGCCTCAAGGCCCCCCAGTTCAAAATCCCACGGCGAAGTGAAGTAACCCTGGTGTCCGTTGGTGAGCCCGAGCACCCACGCATCGCGCGCTCCTAGCTTCTCGGCCGCGTCGCGCATC
>CAIOHW010000397.1 GCA_903858195.1 Oligoflexia bacterium
ATTCGAAGTTCCGATCCCGATCATCCGATCGTGGGCTCGATGACGGTATCGAGCCATCAGGCCGAGCGACTCTCTGAGTTTGCCTCGCGATTTGGCGCTGACCCCAGACTTCAGGCCGTGGGCCTCAATTGCTCGGATGGTCCCAACGACCTGCTCAAGTCCGTTCAGGTGGTGGCATCCCGGATCCAGCTTCCGCTCATCGTGCAGCCAAACTCCGGGCTGCCACGCCAGATCAACGGGCGCTACTTCTACATGACCTCGCCCGACTACCTGGCCAAGTACGCCAAACGGTTCCTGGACGCAGGTGCAGATGGGGTGGGCGGATGCTGCGGGACCGGACCCCTTCATATCGAGGCCATTGCTCGGAGCCTCTCGATGCTCACCGCTCGAAGCCAGGCCCAGCCACAGGTCCAACTCGAAGCGCTCGATCTACATGAGGCAGTGGAGGACGCAGGGCAGGCAGCCCTCACTCGTGCGGGAAAGTCTATTCCTCGCGCCCAGTCGGTCGTGCTCTCGCTCCTGGCGCGAGGTGAAAAAGTTCGATCCGTCGAGCTCATGGCTCCCAAGGGCACTGACCTTGAAGGATTTGCCGCAGCCGTTCGTCAGGTGGAAGCGGCTGGCATTCCGCTCGTGAACGTCCCGGATGGCGCAAGGGCCAGCACCCGCGTGGGCTCGCTTCATCTGGCATCGTGGTGGAACCGGCAGGAAAGCCGCACCCGGGTTCTTCCGCACTTCACACCGAGGGATCGAAACCTGATTGCACTTCAGGCGGATCTCTTGGGCGCGTCGATCCACGGAGTCAGCGACCTGCTTTTGATCACGGGCGATCCACCCAAGCTTGGAAACAACAAGAACGCAACGGCAGTCTATGACATTGATTCGATCGGGCTTTCGTTTCTGGTGCACTGCCTGAATACGGGCAGAACCGCCGGCGGCGAAGAACTCGGATCACACACGGGGTTTTCAATCGGTGTGGCTGCCAATCCCACGGCTTCAAACCTCGAGCTTGAGCTTTCGCGCTGGAAGTACAAGGTGCAGAGCGGCGCGGACTACGCCGTAACCCAGCCGATCTTTGATCCGGAGACCTTTTTGCGGTGGCGCGAAACGCTTGGGGAGTTCTACCGCCCGCACGTCATCGGAATCTGGCCTTTTTTGAGCCTTCGAAATGCCGAGTTCATGGCAAATGAGGTTCCGGGCGTACATGTTCCCCAGTGGGCGATCGAAAAGATGGCGCGCCATGCAGGCAATGCAGACGACTCCCGCAAGATGGGGATTGAGATCGCCCGCACCGTGATGGAGAGGCTTGAGAGCTCGTGCGAGGGGTTTGCCGTAAGCGCGCCGCTGGGCAAGGTCGAGATTGCGCTTGAGGTTCTGGCATGAGGGCCGCGGTTCTTGAGCAGATCGTTCGAAAGCGCGTTCTCGTGCTCGATGGTGCCATGGGCACGATGGTGCAGCGCTATCGCCTGGAGGAAAAGGACTTCCGAATCGGACATTTTGAAGATCACCCGAGTCCCCTCAAGGGAAATAATGATCTCTTGGTCTTGACTCGTCCGGATGTGATCGGAGCGATTCACCGGCAGTACTTGGATGCCGGAGCCGATATCATTGAGACCAATACCTTTAATGCCAATCGGATTTCACAAGCCGATTACGGCCTTCAGACGCACATAAGAGAACTGAATCTCGCTGCAGCGAGGCTTGCGCGCCGGATCGCTGATGAGTTCGAGGCTTCCCATCCTGAGAAAACGGTCTTTGTGGCTGGCGCGATCGGCCCCACGACCAAGACCGCTTCGCTCTCGCCGGACGTCTCCAATCCTGCGCTGCGCGGTGTGACCTTTGACGAACTCGTTGAAGCGTATGACGAGCAGATGCAGGCTCTCATTGAGGGTGGTGTCGACTGCCTGCTCCCCGAGACGACCTTCGATACCCTGAATCTCAAGGCCATGATCTTTGCCTACCTTCGTTATTACGAAGAGGGTGCCGGGGCGGGGAAGCCGCGCCTGCCGCTCATGCTTTCGGTCACGATCACCGATGCCTCGGGTCGTACGCTTTCGGGCCAGACGATCGAGGCCTTTTGGAACTCGGTGAGGCATGCTCGCCCTTTTTCGGTCGGCATCAACTGCGCTCTCGGGGCGGCCGAGATGCGGCCGTATCTGGAGAGGCTCTCTCGAGTGGCCAACTGCTGGATCAGTGCTTACCCGAACGCAGGGCTGCCGAATCCGCTCAGCCCCACAGGCTATGACCAAAAGCCTGCCACCACGGGCGAGCTCGTGGGTGAGTTTGCGCGCTCGGGGCTTGTGAACATCGTGGGTGGCTGCTGCGGTACCAC
>CAIOHW010000398.1 GCA_903858195.1 Oligoflexia bacterium
CATCAAGCTTGTAGATCTGCTTGAATTCGGTGGCCTCGGTGTCGGCAGTACCCGTCATGCCGCCGAGCTTGTTGTACATGCGGAAGTAGTTTTGGAAGGTGATCGTAGCGAGGGTCTGGTTCTCGTTTTCGATCGTGACGCCTTCTTTGGCCTCAATCGCCTGGTGCAGGCCATCGGACCAGCGCCTGCCGGGCATGAGGCGTCCGGTGAACTCATCGACGATCATCACTTCGCCGTCTCGGACCACGTAATCGACGTCACGCTTGAACAGGACATGGGCGCGCAGGCCCTGGTTTACGTGGTGCAGCACCTCGATGTGCTGGGGGTCATAGAGGTTGTCGACGCCGAGGCGCCGCTCCATCTTTTCGACGCCTGCATCGGTGAGCGCCGCCGTCTTGGACTTCTCGTCCACCGTGTAGTCGGTCTCAGGGGTGAGGCCGCCTTCGACCCGGATCTGCGAGTCGATCTTGTAGTACAGGTCGGTGGTCTGGTCGGTCGGGCCGCTGATGATCAGCGGAGTGCGCGCTTCGTCGATCAGGATCGAGTCGACTTCGTCGACGATCGCGAAGTTCAGTTCGCGCTGGACGTAGTCCTCGAGCCTGAACTTCATGTTGTCGCGAAGGTAGTCGAATCCAAACTCGTTGTTCGTGCCGTAGGTGATGTCGCAGCCGTAGTTGACCTTTCGCTGCGAGTCGGTGAGCCCATGCACGATGATGCCGGTCGAAAGGCCCAAAAAGCGATGGATTTGGCCCATCCAGGCCGAGTCGCGGCGGGCAAGGTAGTCGTTGACCGTGATGACGTGCACACCTTTGCCCGTGAGCGCGTTCAGGTACGAGGGGAGGGTCGCAACCAGCGTCTTGCCTTCGCCCGTGCGCATTTCGGCAATACGTCCGCGGTGGAGCGTGATGCCGCCGATCATCTGTGCGTCATAGTGCCGCTGGCCGATCACGCGCCACGAAGCTTCGCGGACGGTGGCAAACGCCTCGGGCAGGAGCGAGTCGAGGGTCTCGCCCTTCGAGAGGCGCTGCTTGAACTCGGCCGTCTTGGCTGCGAGCTCGGCATCGGAGAGGGCCTTCATCGAAGGCTCGAGGCTTGCGATGCGCTCCACAAGCGGGCGAATGGACTTCAGCTCGCGGTCGTTCTGGGTTCCAAAAATCCTTCGGCCAAGGCTCTGCAGAGGAAGGGACATGAGCCGAAGCTACATCAGTTTTCGAGGATGTACGAGAGGGGATCGATGGGGGTGCCGTTGATGCGGACTTCGTAGTGCAGGTGAGGGCCGGTGCTCCTGCCGCTGTTGCCGAGCTGGGAGATCGGCTCCCCGCGCCGAACCCGCTGGCCCTGGCGCACCAGAATCTTGCGGTTGTGGGCGTACCAGGTTTCAAGTCCGTAGCCGTGGTCCAGGATCACGGTTTGGCCGTATCCGGCCTTGGCCCCGGCATACACCACGGTGCCTTCGGCGGTGGCCCGAATGGGGGTGCCCGGGTAGTTTGCAATGTCGAGCCCCTCGTGCATCTTTTCGCGCCCTCCGTAGGGGGAGCGACGAACCCCGAAACCGGAGGTGAAGTACCCCACCGCGGGCCTGCGCGTGGGAAGGGCATTCAGGAAGGCTTTTCGATCGGCCAGAAGCTCGTACTGGTCCTGGAGCTGCTGCTCGAGCAGGGATGCCTGCTGGCCGAGCTCAGTGAACCGGGTGTCCCAGGTTGCCTGCGCCTGCGAGAGGCGGATTTCGTCTGGATTCTTTTGAGAGGCCTTCTGCTGGGCGTACTGCAGGTCGATGTTGGCGTTGGCCTCGGGCAGGTTTTCGTTGAGCGATTCGATCAGCTTGTCACGGTCTTCGAGGTTGGTGATGACCTTGAGGCGCATGCTGAAGGTCTTGATGCGCTCCATCGTGTCTTCGACCGTGCCGATGCGGCTCTCAAAGACCTGGACCTGCTGCCTGAGCTTTCGGTTCTCGACCCGGAGCTCCTTGTTCTCGGAGATCTGGCTCATCACGTACCAGTAATCGAGCAGCATGATGAACGCCACGGCGGCCAGAAACACGCCTGCGATGGCGCCTGTCTTGACCAGCCACCCCGGCACGAGCCAGCGCCTGACCTGGCTCGTCCGCTCGGGGATGATCATGACGGTATAGTAGCGATTGCTGCGATTCATCTTAATCTATGCTCTCGACGCTCAGGATTCCGACACTGATGTTGTCGTCGCCGCCCCCCGCATTGGCAAGGCCAATCAGCTCGCGGGCACAGGCCTCGAGATCGGCCTCCTCGCGGTGGCGGGAGGTGACCTCGAGCAGCTTGAGATCTTCGACCTGACCGGTCAGACCGTCCGAACAGAGCAGGAACCAGTCGCCCGGGGCCACCGGCAGGATGTAGGTATCCATCTGGACCTGAGGTTCGAAGCCCACCGACCGGGTGATGACATTGCGCATGAGGTCCTGCTTGGCCTGATCCCGGCGGATGAGGCCGGCGCGCACTTTTTCCTGCACGAGCGAATGGTCGCGGGTGAGCTGCCAGATGGCATCCCTGCGGATGAGGTAGCAGCGGCTGTCGCCCACATGCACCAGCGCCGCTTCGGTGGGTCGCTCGGTCGAGTTGACGGCAAGGCAGGTCGAGGTCGTTCCCATGCCCTGGAGCGCCTCTTCGCGCTGGGAGAGTTCGTAGATACGGGTGTGCGCCGCGTGAAGGGTGGCTTGCAGGCGCTCATGCAGGCGACCTGAGGCGGATGGAAAAAACTCGGCAAACGTCTCGGCAACCAGCCGGCTTGCCGTTTCGCCCCCCTTGTGCCCCCCCATGCCGTCTGCCACGAGGCAAAGGCCGTGGGCGGGAAGCGACAGGCCATTGTCCTGGTTCTTGGCGCGCTTGCGGCCCACATCCGAGGCAAAGAAGCTGCGGATGGCCGTCTGGCCGTTCATGGTGCAACCCCCAAAACGTCAAAATCTTGATGCACGGGGGCGTGCATCCATTCAGTCGACTGCTTTTCTGCAGTGGTTTCCGACGCGTCCATGGGGCCTGAGCCAACTTTACAGCCCAGATCCTATAAAGGTAAAATTAAAAAAGAGGGCGCGCGAATGGCTAACAGCGATCATCGACACGTTTGGGAAGGGATTCTCGGGGACCAGAAGGCGGTCCGCGACTTTCGGAGCTTTCATTGGGAGGGAAGCCTCTTTCAATACCTCGATGTCGTGAAGAAGACGCCTGCGGTGACCCGCAACGCCTTTCAGCGCATGTACGAGCTGATCCTGTCATTCGGGACCACGAGCTACGTCGAGTACAAAAAGACGATCGTGCGCTACAAGTACTTCGATGACCCGATCGATGGCGGCAAGGACGGGGTCTTCGGGCTCGATGTCCAGCTCATGAAGCTCGTGCACTTCTTCAAGAGCGCGGCCTTCGGTTACGGCACTGAAAAGCGCGTGCTCCTGCTCCACGGTCCCGTGGGTTCGGCCAAGTCCACGATCGCGAGGCTGCTCAAAAAGGGTGTCGAATGGTACTCGCGCACGGATGAGGGCGCGCTTTACACGTTCAAATGGGTCGATCCCGACGGCAAGTTTCCCGAGATCATGGGCAATGTGCGCGAGCTCCGTTCGGCCATGCACGAAGAGCCGCTCAAGCTCATCCCCGAAGAAATGCGTCCGAGGATCCTTGAGGAGCTCAATGCGGGCAACAAGTCGGATTACCGCGTCGCGATCGTGGGTGACCTGGATCCTGCCAGCCGTTTCATCTACCGCGAGTTCCTGAAGCGATATCAAGGCGACTGGATCAAGATGATCGAGAACCATGTTCGCGTCGAGCGTCTGATCCTGTCCGAAAAAGACCGCATCGGCATCGGAACCTTCCAGCCCAAGGACGAAAAAAACCAGGACTCGACCGAACTCA
>CAIOHW010000399.1 GCA_903858195.1 Oligoflexia bacterium
CCAGTGCGGTGATGTCGCGTCCCTTGAAAAGGACCTGGCCTGCACTGGGCTCGATGAGCCTGAGCACGCACCGGCCGAGAGTCGACTTTCCACATCCCGACTCGCCCACCAGTCCGAGCGTCTCACCCTTGTTGATCGAAAAACTCACGCCTGAGACGGCCTGCACCGCTCCCGTCTCGCGACCCAAAAGCCCCCCGTGAATCGAAAACCGCTTGGAGAGGTTCTTCACTTCCAGAAGGGGTGTCATTCAAGGTCCCTCACGCAACGCACGAGATGCCCCGGAGCAACCGATCGGAGCAGGGGCTCATCCTGCCTGCAGGCATCAATCACCTGACTGCAACGCTCCTGAAACCGGCATCCTCGCGGAAGCTCGAGCAGATTGGGTACGATGCCGGGGATGGTTTGCAGCCTCCCCTTGGAGCCCGATGGATTGAGCGCCGGAATGCTCGCCAGGAGTCCCCGCGTATAGGGCATCTTGGGTCGCGAGAAGAGCTCGCGTACGGGAGCCTGTTCGACGGTCCGCCCGGCGTACATGACCATCACTTCATCGGCCATCTCTGCAACCACTCCCAGGTCATGAGTGATGAGGATCAGGCCAAGACCGACCTTCTGCTGGAGATCGCGAAGCAGATCCAGAATCTGGGCCTGGATCGTCACATCGAGCGCCGTGGTGGGCTCGTCTGCGATCAAGAGCTGCGGATTGCAGGAGAGCGCCATGGCGATCATCACTCGCTGGCGCATGCCGCCTGAAAGCTGGTGTGGATAATCATCCACCCTCTTTTCGGGAGCCGGAATTCCGACCAGCTTCAACATCTCGATGGCCTTGTTGCGGGACTCGCTCCTGCCCAAAGACTGATGGAGTTCAACCGCTTCGATGATCTGGTTTCCGATCGTGAAGACCGGATTGAGCGAGGTCATCGGCTCCTGAAAGATCATCGAGATCTCGTTGCCGCGGACCCGGCGCATCTCGTCTTCGGAGAACGAAAGGAGGTCGCGCCCCTGATAAATGACCTGTCCGCCTACGATCCGGCCTGCCGGCTGAGCCACAAGCCTCATGATCGAGAGGCTGGTCACGCTTTTTCCGCATCCGGACTCGCCTACGATGCCAAGGGTCTTTCCCCGGGGCACCGAGAAGCTCACGTCATCCACTGCACGCACTTCGCCGGCTTCGGTAAAAAACGAGGTCCTGAGGTTCTTCACCTCAAGGAGCAGGTCACTGCAGGACTTTGCGTCTTCACTCACTCGCGCGGCCTCTCATGGGTCATGACACCGGTTATAGAAACCTGGTCCGAATCATGCCATGAAAAATCCTCGAGTCCGATCCCAGACACGCCTTTTCTGACCAGCCAGTACTGGAAACGATGGACCAGAAAAACTGCGGGGCTTTCAAAGCTCACCCAATCCAGCGCCGCCTCTACTGCAGCTTGGTGGGCGCCCGCCTGGGGTGCATTCCGAATCTGTTGCAGCAGCGGCTCAAGTCGCTTGTCCGCTCCCGGAAATGCCGGAAGCTCCGGAAGTCCGGATGCCCCAGTGAAGACCTCGAGAAACGAGGCAGGGCCCGGAAGATCAGCAACCCAGGTGACGGGCCACAGGTCCAGCGCACCCTCCCTGATCGCCCTCCTGCGCTCATCCGCACCCATCGAGGAAATCTCGATCTGGATGCCGACCCTCGCCCAGGTGCGCTTGAGCGACTCACAGAGCGCTCGCTCGACCGGATGCGAGAGGCAACCCATGCGGAGCGCAGGCAGCCCCTGACCGTGGCCAAAACCATTGGCGCCCAGCAGGTCGCGTGCACGATCCAGATCGCTTCCCTGATAAGAGTGCCGGTAATCCATCCGGTAGCCTTTTAGGCCCGGAGCAAGAGGGCCAGCGGCTCCCACTCCCCTGCCCCCCAAGACCCCATCGACCAACTCTTCACGGTCCACGGCCAGCCCAAGTGCGAGCCTGACTCCGCGCTTTCCACCCAGCAGAGGATTGAGCGGCGACAGCATCACCATCATGAGATCAGATCGCGCCACTTTCATGAGTTCAAATCCCTGCTCTCGAACCTCAGGGAGCAGGTTGCCGTCCCGACCCAGCAGTTTTCCACGCTGTGATTCGGGAAGCTCGATGGCATCCAAAAGTCCCGCGCGCATCCGGGTCCAAGGGTCATCTCCGCCAGTCGCGAGATCCACATCGATCCGTGCCGGACCAGATGAAGGGCGCATGGAGCGCCAACGCAGCCGATCCCGCGATCGAGACTCGAGGCGGTAGGCACCCGAACCCACGGGCCGCCGCTCAATGTCCCAGCCTCTTGAGCCCACTTCTCGGACCGGGATCACCGACGACGCAGGATGTGCGAGAAAAAACTCAAACTCAGGATCTGAAAACTTCAGCCGCACCACTGCCCGCGTGGGGGATTCACACTCCACAGCACTCTCGCTGCCCAGCCTCTTGGACAGGTAGTCCCGCCAGGGCGACACCGAATCCGGCTTCAAGTGCCTCCGCACCGAGTCCACCCAGTCGCAAGCGGTGATCTCACGCCCCATTACGCGATCAGCGCCCGAAAAGATCGACGAAGGATGGAATCGCCTGCCCTTCTTGAACTCGAGCACCCAGCGCCTGCCTCCACGATCCCGGGCAGGCATTCGTTCAAGAAGCCAGGGTTCGAGGCGACGCGGATTCAGGATGATGGTCCCAGCAGCGGGCTCTCCCCTCGGATCCCGAGCGTAGCGCAGCGGCGCTTCGTAGGTCCGCCCCACTTCCTGCAGCGATGCCCAGTCCGCTGCCTTCGCAGGATCGAGGCTTCTCGGCTCTCCGGCCCGCAGCCTGAGCACGGGTCCCTGCACCGGGATCGAGAACGAAGCCCGCTCCATGCAGACATGCCCGACGACCCCGGAGACCATCAGGGCCCCCAGGACGATCGCACCGGCCTTCGAGTTGCTGGGTCTAGAGCGGCTTGCGTTCACGCCAGCGAACCTTGACTTCGCCCACTCCTGATTTGATCTCCCAGCGACGGGCCCATCCGTCGGCCGGATCCGGATCATCCCGGGTCAGCTCGAAGGGAGCTTGTCCCCGCTTGTTCCAGGTCACTTTTTCCACGAACGAAAATCCCATTCTCGGTGCAATCCTGTAGCTCCAGGTTTCTCCCTGCTCGAGGCTAATGGCTTTGAGCACGCCGTCGGGGGTGAAGCTCCACTCCAGCCCTGCACGGGACAGGTCGGGACAAGGCACCTGATTCATGAAAAGTGCACCCGCCCACTCCAGCGGAATGCCGCCCCAGGAGCGCGCCTTCTTTGCCACACTTCCCTGATCAGGGGTCTGGACCTTGAAGTCATGACCGTGAATTTCGATGAGTGCAGCGCGTGCTCCCATAAGGTGGGTGACCTCAAGCTTGAGGCCCTGGTCGGCCCTCGCCCGCACATTGGCCGGAAACTGTCCGCTGGCTTCCTTGGACTTGGCCTTCATCCAGACCCGTCCGTCGACGCCCTTCACGCCTGACGAGCAGACGGTTCGGGCAGTGACCTCGGGTGTGCCCGCCGGCTCGGGAGAGCCGCCCCTGGGCAGGGACGAACATGAGGCGAGGGTGAGCGCACCCCACACCAGAACGCCGTTTCGGAGGCGGGCCTTGATCTGCATGGTCCCTGATTCTACCTGGAACCGGGGCTTGCGGCAGCGGGAAGTCGTTCAGGGGGCGCCTTTCCGGATGTACGGGCAAGCTCCGTGCGAAGGGCCTCGAGCTTTCCTGAGATCTTCTCGCGATCCTCAGGCCGCTCGGTATGGCGGATTGCTTCGGCGTAGGCACGGGTCGCCCGGTCGGCCAAGCCAGCCCTGACGTAGGCATCAGCCAAGTGGTCGAGGATGGTCGCCTCCTGGGGTTTGAGCTGGGCTGCCCGCTCGAGCTGGACTACGGCCTGCTGCACCTTTCCGGTGTTGAAAAGGTACCAGCCCCAGCTGTCCACGATGTAACCGTTGTCTGGCCTGATCTTCAGGGCGCGCTTCAAGTACTTCTCAGCGTCCCCGAGCCGCATGCCACGAGTCGTGTAAGTGTAGCCCAGGTAGTTCAGCGCCTCTGCGTGGTTCGGGTTGCTCTTGATGAGGGCTTCCATCTGGGTGAGTCCATCATCCACCCTGCCCTCGCGATCATAGAGGCTCCCGAGGTAGTAGCGCACCCGCTCGTCTTCCGGAAAAAGCTCCACTGCCTGCTCGAGCGAGCGAATGGCGGCAGCCGTGTTCTTGTGCTCATCCTCGAGACTCGCCAGATAGAGGTACAGCCCGGGATTACGAGGGGCCTTGGTGATGGACTCTGCGATCCACTTCCTTGAGGCATCCACCTGTCCCGCCTGCTTCTTGAGATGCGCGACATGAATCTGGGCGTCAGCAAAGAGTTTGGACTCCGGGCCGATCCGGGCGAGCGTCTGCCCCGCTTGGTCTGTCCTGCCCTGCTCCTCGTAGACATTGCCGAGGTAATAGAGCACGCGATCAGACTCGGGCGAAATCTTGAGGACCTGCTCAAAAGTGGCAGCCGCCCTGTCGAGCTTCTTGAGCTCCATCTGCACGAGTCCAAGCTTCACGCGCACATTGAGGTCTTCGCCATCGGCAAGCGAGAGGCTCTCGAGGAAGGGCTCGGCTTCAGAGTACTTTTCTTCCTTCAAGAGAAGGGTCGCCAGACGGTTGGCCGCGGCAGCGTCCTGTCCGTTCTCGAACGACTCACGGTAGACGCGCTTGGCCTCCTCGTTCCTGCCCTTTTCTTCGTAGAGAAAGCCGAGTGCGAGGTAGGCCTGCGAGTATCCGGGCTTGACCTCAATGGCCTTGCGGTAGGCAACGATGGCTGCGCCCCAGTGATCCAGGCGCCGCTCGGCAAGCCCGAGATAGAACCATCCCATGTAGGAGTCGCCATTGCGCTTCACCAGCTGCTTGAGCACCTTGACGGCGTCTGCGTGGCGATTGAGTTCGCCAAGCACATGGCTCTTGAACAGGTGCGCCTCTTCATGGGTCGCCTCCTGCTGGATCACCCGATCGTACTCCTTGAGGGCGAGCTCAGGCTGCTGGGTGGTCGAGAGCAGGCCGGCAAGCAACAGGCGTGCATCCACAAGCTTGGGGTCCAGGTTGAGGGCCTTGCGGGCAGACTCGAGCGCCTGATCCCCCTCTCCCTTTTTCAGCCACTCTGCAGCGAGCCTCGCATGCACCCAGGCCGACTCCGGGTCGTACATCAGCGTCATCCGATATTCTTCAATGGCGCGGTCGATTTGCCCCTCGGCCGAGTAGGCCTGAGCTAAACCATAGTGATATTCAGCGGTTGCGGGCCCGCCTTGGGCCTTGGTGATCTCGCTTGGAAAATCGAGCGCCCGGGCTGGAGCCACGGCCACAGGGGCACGCTGCGGGGCAGGGGTGGCGCACGAGGCCAGAACGAGGGCAAATTGCACTACGAGGCACGCTTGGGGAGTGCACCTTCGAGTCAAAATTATGCGCCTAGTCATGGGAAAATCCCCTTTCCATAGGACTTCATCGACTTTTTTGGGGGATGTCTTGACGACTCGTTGCGTTTTTGGGGTGATGTGGACGCGTGTTTTGGCGGCGAGCCGCTGGAACACCCCCTGCACTAGGACAAAAACCAGTGCAGCGGGTCGCCAAAGATCCAGCAGGGTGGGCTTGCTTGACTTTGGCGCAGCGAGTTGTTAACTGCCTGCGTCAAGAGCTGATGACACAGGGCTCCGTAACCCAGGGCTGGGTGCACGGGATTCTGTGAGAGAGAGCTATTTGGACAGGCCTAATCTAGGGGGAAACCAATGAACGAGACGAAAGTCATCAAGCGCTATCAGAACCGCAAACTCTACGACACTCACGAGTCCAGCTACGTGACGCTCGAGGAGATCGCGAAGATGATCAAGGCGGGAGAAGATCTCCGCGTGATCGACAACAAGACCAAGAACGACATCACGGCTGCGACCCTGACCCAGCTTCTCTATGAAAGCGAGAAGAAGGCCAAGAACCAGCCCTCCGTTGAGCTCCTGAAGGAGATCATCAAGAACGGCGACGGCTCCTTTTCCGGATACATTCAGGCCAAGACCGCTTCGGAGCTCGCACGCTTCGATGCCGACCTCTCGGCCGCTGCCAGCCTGAACGGCGGCATGGATCGCGGCGTCGCAACCCTGAACCAGTAGTCTTTCGGCTGCTGAAGCATTTTGAAGGCCTTCCTTCCTTTTAAAATGGGGGGGAAGGCCTTTAAACTATGAGGCCTATGCTTCGCCAGAGTGCCTCACGCCTGCTTGTCGCCCCTTTTATCGGAATCGCCCTCCTCGCAGCCCTCCAGGCTCATGCCGAGGATCAGGGCACGCGCTGGTCCAAGACTCCCCGCTGGGCCGAAGGGCAACCGGCCCGCGAAACCAGCGAACGGCCGCCATCTGATTTTGGCACTCCCGTCACGCCTTTCTCCCCCGGATCCAACAACCTGTCGCTCGATGTGGGCCAGATCTTTCTCTACGGCGATCTGGGCGGAGACTTCGCCGATTCGATCGGCTTCCAGCTCAGGAACGTCCACGCCGTCAGTGACATCTTTGGCCTCGACACCTCTCTTGGGTTTTCGAGCCACGGCCCTGCCAGCAATGGCAACGGCTTTTCGATGTCTCACCTTAAGTTTGCCCTGCGCACGAACTTCGCCTGGTACGACAAGGCGATTCCGTATGGGGTATTCGGGCTTGGTTTCTTTCGCCCGAGCTACGAGCAGGACAGCGGCAGCAACCTCACTGCGCTGCTCTTTGGGCTGAGCTTGGGCGGCGGGGTCAACCTCGAGATCTCGGATACCCTGTTTTTCGGGGCTTCGCTCACCTTCCACGACATGTTCGGGACCCGGAAGCGCAACTCCAGCAACGTCGTGCAGGAGGTGGACGGAAGCTTCGCCTCTTTTTTGGTCAGCGCTGGCGTGAGCTTCTGATCAGCTCGACGAGCTGGTCTTTCTCAAAAGTGTAGCTTTCGTTGCAGAAGTCGCAGCGCACCGAGGCGCCACCATCTTCGCTCAACATACTCTCAAGCTCATCGACTCCCACTAGAGTCAGGGCCCGTGTCACGCGCTCTCGCGAACAGCTGCATGAAAACCCAAGCTGTCTCTCTTCAAGCAGCATGAACGACGAATCCGAAAAAATCCGGGCAAGGAGTTTCGTCGGCTCTGAGCCCCCGCCGAACTCTCCGGCCAGCGTATTGAGATGGTTGATCTGGCTCTCGATGAGGCGGACCTCTTCGGACGTAGCGCCGGGCATCGCCTGCACCAGAAATCCACTGGCGCTCTCAATCCCGCCTTCCGCATCCAGCTTCACCGAGATTCCCACCGCAGAAGGAATCTGTTCACTCTGGACCCAGTAAAACGAAAGGTCCTTGGCCAGGTGGCCCGTGATCAACGGGACCGTGCCGATGTAGGGTTGGTTCTGGCTCTCCGTCTTGGTCCGAAGCACCGAGAGCATGCCCTCGCCCCAGGTTCCAAGCGTGGCCTCCGGAGCGGTCTCGGAGGTGATCACGTAGCCTCGTGCCGTACCATCGGGGTGTGCGTCCACCAGTGCCTGTCGCACGGGCCCTGTGGCCTGGATGTTGAGGTTCACCCGCTCCTGACCCTTGGAGTTGCTTGCGATCAGCAGGGCCCCGATCACCGCCTCACCGAGGCAGGCTGCAGGTACTCCACGAATCCCGTGCAGTTTGGCCATTCCGGCAACGAGCTCGGTTGCATGGATAGCCACACCTCGGATGTTTCCGTGTGAGGAGAGGCACTTGACCCAGCGATTCGAAGGATGGAGCGGAATCTTAGACACAGTGGCTCTGTTCTAGCACAAGAGCCCGAAGGGGCGCCCTAGAAATACAGGCGAGTCCCGAGCGTGGTGCGGGTGCTGCCGGTTCCACCGTCCGGCACATCAGTCCCGATCGAACCAAAAACCCGGAGAAATTTGAAATCAATGAAGGCACCCCAATCGAGCTCAAACGACTCGTTGGTCAGGCCCGCGGAGTTGGGCACTGCTGCGAAGTGCCTGCGATAGTTGCCATCGAGCCCGAAATACTTCGCCAGATAGATCGTGAGACCCGCCCCGGCGTATGCGTTCCGAAGTTCTCCCGATCTTACGCCCAGCTGGAGCGTCAGGTTCGTGCCCTGCACTTGGTTTCCAAGCACGCGAAGCAAGAACTGTCCGCTCGTGGCCTCGTTGCTGCGCTCAAATCCCAGTCCAAAGATCGTGGCATAGGCCGCCGCCTGCACTCCCCAACCGTCGTTCAGCCGGGTCACCCCGCCGAGGTAAAACTCAAATGGAGACGGCGAATTCATGGCCAGCCACAGGTCCATGAGCCGCATGCGATCGCGGGTCTCAAGCCACTCCGAAAGCGTCCAGCGGGTCTTGGCCTTCTCTTCCTGCCGCTTGGCTGCCCAGGGGTTGAAGTCGTTTGCCGGGGCACCGGTGGGAGCCGCCACTGCAAGGAAGGAGAAAAGCAGGATCGCAACGAGCTTGAGTCTCATTTCACAAGGCTACTTCGAGTCGGGGCGAAAGACG
>CAIOHW010000400.1 GCA_903858195.1 Oligoflexia bacterium
ATCGAATTATCGACCACATCTATCGCCCACCTTTCGGAGGGAGGTTGATATCTGGAGCAAGCCGGTAGGTTCGGCCTCGGTTCTCTCCGGACGGCTTCACCCGGTCTCCCAAGGTCAATTGGTCCAGTGCCCGCTTGATCGTCCGTTGGGCGATCTCAGATCCGATCCGGCGATGGATTTCGGAAATAGCGGAGTCGGGGTAGCGCTCCAGGTCCTCCAGCACCAGCGCACGTAAACGGTGCGGCGAACAGATCGAGTTCTTACATGACGGCCTCCGGCCCGTTCCCGTACATCCGTTAGGATCCTGTCGTGGTCGCATATTGGGGTTCGTGGACAGCTCTGGCATCATGACGCTCACCGTGCATAGCAAGCGTGGGGAGCCCACCCACCCGCCGGTCCATCTCAAGCCTTTGCTCGGGCCAAGATCACCTCGATGCCTTAGGGCACGGCACGGATGTCAAGGCTGCCTTGTTTCGACTTATGAGAAGGCCCGATGGAAAACTGGAGAAAGCACTCACCAGCGATTCGATGCACCGGAACGTGGTGATGCACTACGCGAAGTCCATCGGTATCAGCATCGAGGCGTTTGGCCCCCTTTCTCTCCGGGCGACTGCAGCTACCAATGCCCTCGAACACGGGGCTGACATCGCGAAGGTCTAAGAGTAGGTGAGCCATTCTGACATCTCCACCACCCGACTGTACGATAAGGCTCATATCCGACCTGAGGACTCGCCTACGTTCAAGATATCGTACTAACCTCTCACGTACGGCCGTACGCCTGCCTCTCGCATGTCCAACCCGTTCTTCGAACACCCGATTCTGAACTCGCCCTATGAGTATCCGAATCGTCACTGGGAACTCGATTCATCGGGTCAGCCTACGCAGCAGGTCAGCCAAAGCCGGCGACGAGCAGAGTTCATCACTCCCATCCCAAAGCCAAAGAAGCGTCAGCGCGCTCAAGCTTCTCAGGAAGAACTCGTCCTCAATGAGGGCAAGGGTATTTCAACCAAAGGACAGCAATACGACCTCACCTCTATTATCAACGAGGTGCGGAGCCAAGTGGACACGTGGCGCACCCTAGCCCCTAGCCAGTGGCAGGTCACACCGGAGACTGCCCGCCTCCTGCAGCATTGGAGACACCATGAATTCAACGGTGTGCGGCCGTTCTTTTGCCAGATCGAAGCTGTGGAGACGGCCATCTGGCTTACGGAGGTCGCGCCGCACTCACAGTCTGGAAAGAAGCTGCTCGGGCATCTCGCAGCCGCAAACCAGGATGCCAACCCTGAACTGAATCGGCTCGCCCTGAAGTTGGCGACCGGCGCTGGCAAGACCACGGTGATGTCGATGCTGATCGCCTGGCAGACGGTAAATGCCGTGCGACGGCCGGGGAGCAAACACTTCAGCCGTGGTTTCCTGATTTGTGCCCCAGGACTCACCATCAAGGACCGCCTCCGGGTCCTTCAACCGAACGATCCCGACAGTTACTACTCGAATCGGGAAATCGTCCCGCGCGACATGGAGGAGGACCTTCAAAAGGCTAAGTTGGTCATCACCAATTATCACGCCTTCAAATTACGAGAGCGGGTCGAACTTTCCGCTGGTGGTCGTTCGCTTCTGAAAGGCCGCACCGGCGACGACCTGCAGACCGCCGAGACAGAAGGTCAGATGCTACAGCGCGTAATGCCTGACTTAATGGGCATGAAGAACATCCTGGTCCTCAACGACGAGGCACATCACTGCTACCGCGAAAAGCCTCCGGAGGTCGACGACGAGCAGTTGAAGGGCGAGGACCGTCAGGAGGCGGAAAAGAACAACGAAGCCGCCCGCCTGTGGATTTCCGGCTTGGAGGCCGTGAACCGCAAACTCGGCCTGTCACGAGTGATTGATTTGTCTGCCACGCCCTTCTTCCTGCACGGCTCAGGTTACGCCGAGGGCTGGGAGTTCGCGGATGACGGTGGGGACGGAGGCGGAGTCGAAGACGGCGAGGAAGAGTTCGCTAGTGTCTGGGTTGACCCCGACGGCGGTGCGGCGGCCGAGGGTGGGGTCGGCGTTGTGGTTGCTTTTGCCGGCGAAAACAGACCATCCTTGGTTTCCGATGGCCCACTTCCAGGAGGGGAAAAGGTGTTGGGGCGGAGGTTTGCTGGACTGGGGCTGGGGGGTGAGGTCGGGGGTAAAGCCGAGCAGATAGGTGTGTTCCCAGAGTCGGACGACGGTGCCGTTGACGATGGTGGTTTCGATGGGGTAGGTGGGCTGACCGACGCGGCGGATGGGCCAGCTGCCGCCGCTGAACAGGCAGGCGTTGATGGCGACGGTGAGGTGTTGGTCGCGGGCGATGGTTTGGGTGTGGGCGAG
>CAIOHW010000401.1 GCA_903858195.1 Oligoflexia bacterium
CGCAGAGCTCGGTCTTGGAAAGGGCCCAGACGATCTGGACCCGGGAGCTGTCACCGAGCGCCCTGAAAGTAGATGCGAGCAGCGAGAACCGCTCGCGCTGGCGAACCTCACGCTTGAGTTGCCTTGAATCCTGCATATATAAATGGTTGCTTATATATTCATGGGTCAACAGTCAAGACAGCACACACGCATCGGACCCTGGGTCAGGCGGCTTGCAGCTCGCAGGTGGTTCCTGCTGGCTTTGGCCGTGCTCACGGCAGCCGACCTGTTCTTGGTCGTGTTTCCCGTTGAAGGAATCACGCTTGCCGCAGTGCTTGCCAATCGCCGGCGCTGGATCAGGCCCGCGATCGCAATGGCCACGGGAAGCACGCTGGGTTGCTGGGCTCTGGCAGAGGCCACCTACCGACATGCGGCCTGGGTGCTTGAGCGAATGGGTTCACTTGCGACGAGCGCCGGTTGGCAGTGGATGCAGGCCCAGATCGCAGACCATGGGACGATCGCAGGACCGCTCATCGTGATTGCCGGCGCCTACGCGCCCGTGCCCGTTCAGGTGGTCACGGTCGTTCCGGCACTGGCGGGCATGCGCCCCGAGCTCCTGCTCCCGGCAATTGCGGCGGGACGATTCGGACGTAGCCTGCTCCTGTGCTGGGCCGCATCACGGGCCACGGGAGGCCTCTGGCGGACCATGGCCCGCTTCAAGAAGGCCACGCGCGAACTCAAGGAACTCGACCCCCCGAAGTGACCCCGAACCCCCGGAGCTTACTCCCGGGAAGGACCCAGGATCGCCACGAGCTTTCGGAGCTGGTCGCGCTTGGCGGCAGTACGGGCTGAGCCGAGCTCGACCTTGAGGGCATCACGGACCCGATCGATCACCCCGTCTCCCGACTCGGTGCCGGCAAAGCCACGGAGCGCAGCCAGTGCTCGCACGCGCTCGGCAAACACGCCCCCTCCGGTCGAAGCCGCCTCGAGCCAGCCCAGTACCCGGGCCTCGACATCGAGCATTCCGGCATCGGTGATCTCAAAGAAGTACGGCGCGCCTTCCTTGCGACTGAGTGCTCCGAGAATCGCTCCCCTGAGCATGGCAAGCGTTGAAGCGGATTCGCCCGCTGCCATCTCAAGCTTGATCTGACGCAGGACTCCCACGAGGGCATCGAGCACCTGCCTGCGCGGATCGCTTGCGTCACCCGCCCCGGCAAAAGCAGGGGTCTTGAGAAGCCAATCCGAGACTCCGGCGATCACCTTCTCGAGCGCCTCGTCGGTGGCCTGCGGAAAGGCCTTGAGTGACAACATCCACTCCACGCCGTCCACGGCCCTCTGGCGCATGACCGAGGCATCGAGCGACACTGGCAGATCCCCTCGCATCACATGCAGCGACTTGACTGCCGCGCGCCCGATCGATGCGACGCTCTGTGCACCCATGACGAAATAGAAGTTCACGACTCCCATCATCTTTTGCGCGGCGCCGAGCACGACTTCCTGGGCAGCCCCGGCGTCCATGATCTCGGCCGGATCGCCGAGCTCGGACACGAGCCTTTCGAGTGCCATCGGCAGGCTCTCGGTCGAACCGATCCGAGCCGAGCGCTCGGTCACCAGTCGAATCGTGGAAGCGAGCTGGGCCGTAGGGTCGGTTCCCGCATCATAGCGAACACAGAGCGGATCCATCCCGCCCACGGTGCTGTCGGCTTCGGCGTCATCACAGGCAGGAAGCTCAGGGTCGGTGTCGGCGACTTCGGCCCCGTCGTTATAGAGCACCGAGAGGATCTGGCGATCGTACTCGAGCACCATGCCATCGGCCGAGTCGACATCGGTGAAGGCGTGCCTTTCGATGGTGTATTGGTTGTAGTCCATGATCGAAGTCGAGAAGGCGCTTGCCGGATCCTCTGGATTCCAGCTGAGCGAACCCTTGAAGTTGTGCCCGAGCCCGAGCGCGTGACCGACTTCATGGAAAAGAACTCCCTTGAGCAGCTCGCGCGAGAAGGTCTCGGCATCGACCC
>CAIOHW010000402.1 GCA_903858195.1 Oligoflexia bacterium
CCCTTCTTGACGGCGCTCGCGATCGCCTCACTCGAAATATGCTCGATATAGCTCTTGCCCTGGTTGAGCTTGTTGACCTTGTCGGTGTCGATATCGAAGCCCACGACCCGATACCCCACTTCGGTGTACCGGAGAGCAAGGGGCAGGCCCACGTACCCCAATCCGAGGATGCCGATGACGGCCTTGCGGTCCTTGAGCCTTTGAATCAGCGCGGAATCGTTCATAGTGCTGAGGATCTAGCCCAAAGAAGCCTAGAACTTAAGGGAAAAATCACGATCTAACGAGCCGTCTTGCGAGCAAAAACAGTCGAGCCACCGCCCCCCCTGTGCTAGGTTGCCGGCCATGTACCTAGAAAAGCGAATCGCGGTGGTCGTCCCGGCTTTCAACGAGGAACAGCAGATCACCAAAGTGATTCACTCGATGCCCTCGATGGTCGATCTGATCGTCATTGTGGACGACTGCAGCCAAGACGCCACCTCAGCCGTGGTCAAGCGAGAGGCCGCTGCAAATCCAAAGGTCGTACTCATCCGTCATGAGGTAAATCAAGGGGTTGGAGGTGCCATCGCCTCCGGCTACAAACACTGCGCCCGGAATGACGTGGATGTGGCAGTCGTCATGGCTGGTGACGCCCAGATGGATCCGGAGGACCTGCCGGCCATCATTGAGCCGGTGGCTCGAGGCGAGGTGGACTACACCAAGGGCAACCGCCTTTTTACCAAAGACGCGTTCAAACGGATCCCAAAAGTCCGCTTCATCGGCAACTCGGCCCTCTCCTTTCTCACGAAAGCCGCCTCAGGGTACTGGCACATCTTTGACTCGCAAACCGGTTACACGGCGATCAACAAGCGGGCACTCCAGACGATCGAATGGGATGAGATGTACAAGCGCTATGGCCAGCCCAACGATCTGCTGACCCGACTCAATGTTTACAACTTCAGGGTTCGGGACGTGCCGATCAAGCCCGTCTACAACGTCGGAGAAAAATCGAAACTCAAGGTCCGCAAGGCGATTTTCACGATCGGCTGGCTGCTGGTGAAGCTGTTCTTCTGGCGAATGCGGGAGAAGTACCTCAAGCGTGACTTCCATCCGCTGCTCTTCTTTTACGCACTGGGAGGCCTCTGCCTGGCTGCGGCAGGCCCCCTGCTTGCTCGAGTCCTTATGCTCTGGCATCGGGATGGGTTTGTGCCGGAGCTCTCGCTGATCAGCTTTTTCTTTGCTTTTGGATTTGGACTGCAGTCACTCTTTTTCGGAATGTGGCTGGACATGGACTACAACAAGCACCTCAGGTAGCCCGCCGCCATGTCCCAGACTGTAATCATCGACTATGGGATGGGCAATGTCGGCTCCATCACCAATCTGCTGGATCGGCTCGGCACCCCATTTCGCTGCTCCAGCGAACCGGCGGAGATCTTGTCTGCCGACCGCTTGATCCTTCCTGGCGTTGGCCACTTCGGGGAAGGGATGCTCAACCTCGGAAGACGCGGACTCATTGCCGCCCTGAACGAGGCAGTGATGGAGAAACGCATCCCGATCCTGGGGATCTGCCTGGGAATGCAGCTCATGACCCGGCATAGCGAAGAAGGTGATGCAGATGGGCTTGGCTGGTTCGATGCCGTGACCCGGAGGTTCTCCTTCACCGAGGGCAGCCGCATCAGGGTCCCCCATGTTGGATTTAATTCGGTAGAAGTGAAGAAGGCCAGCCTCTTCAAGCACTGTCCTCCAGATCCACACTTTTACTTCACCCACTCGTATTTTGTTCAGGCCCGAAATCCCGAGCAGGTCGCCGGACGCACTGAGCTTGGGGGTCTGTTCGATTCGGCCATCGAAACGGGAAACATCTTCGGAGTTCAATTCCATCCAGAGAAGAGTCACAAGAGCGGATTGGCCCTCATGAAAGCCTTTTGCGAGATGCAGGCATGCTGAGGACCCGGGTCATCCCGACGCTGCTGGTCAAGGGAACGGGGCTCTACAAGGGCACCCAGTTTTCGGGACATCGCTACATCGGAGACCCGATGAACGCGATTCGCATCTTCTGCACCAAGGAAGTCGATGAGCTCGCCCTTTTGGATATCAGCGCCACTGCAGATGGACGGACCATCGACCCCAAGTTCGTCCAGAGGGTGGCGCGTGAAACCCTCATGCCGCTCACCGTCGGTGGGGGTATCCGCACGCTCGAACAGGCGCGCGCACTCCTGCACTCAGGAGCTGAAAAGATCGTCTGCGGAACCCATGCGCTGAAAAACCCCCAGTTCGTTACGGAAATCGCCCGCTTTTCAGGCTCTCAGAGCATCGCAATTGCGATGGACGCGCGGCGAGACCGGAAGGGCAATCTTGAGATCTTCGTAGGCTCTGGGACTGACCGGATTCCGGGCACACCCGCAGAACTTGCGCGCCGCATGGCGGACGCGGGCGCGGGTGAGATCCTGCTCACTTCGATTGACCGAGAAGGAACAGGACAAGGCTTTGATCTGGACCTGATCCGGCAAGTGAGCTCCGCGGTGAGTATCCCCGTGATCGCATCAGGAGGCGCGGCAAACGTGGCGCATCTGGCTGAGGCCGTCATCGAGGGCGGGGCATCGGCTGTGTCGGCCGGCTCGATGTTCGTTTTCCATGGCCCACGCAAGGCAGTACTCATCAGCTTTCCTTCCCAGCAGGCCCTCCGACAGGCATTCGAGGAGAAACCTGCCCAATGAAAAGGGTTTTGCTGATGATTGCCGGCATACTGGCGCTGGCTGCAGCTCCGGCACTTCTACCGGGAGGAGATCAGTGGTTTTCGACGCTGACGCAGCTCACGATTGAGCATGTTCTGGCCATCCTGGCGCTCACCGGTCTATTCCTCATCTCTCAGGGACTTCTACTCCGGGCTGCAGCCGGGGCCTTCGGGTATCGTCTCAGTTTCCCAGAGTGGTTCGGTCTGCTGGTGCTGACCCTTTTTGGAAATTACTTCGTGCCGCTTTCAGGAATCGGCCTCAGGGCCGCCTATCTGAAGAGTCGGCACCGCATGGACTACTCCCGATTCCTCACACTGACTCTTGGAATCTACTGGGCGGAACTCGCGGTTTTCGGTGCGGGAGGAATGGCAGGACTCCTGCTTTTGCCGGCGACCCCTCAGACCCTGGTGCAAACGCTGATGACCCTGACCTCGATCGGCCTATTGGTCCTAGTGCTTGCAGGAGTCTGGCTCCCGGCACGCCCTCGCTGGCTGGGTCGGTTTGGCGGGATACTCAAGCTCACTTCAGCCTGGGACGAGATGCGTGCCAATCGACGGGCCATGATGCAGCTCATCGGCCTCACACTGGTGGAGTTCGGCCTTTACGCAGCCATGCTCCACGTGACCCATGTCGCACTGGCAGACGGCACCCAACTCGCCTCCTCGCTCGTGGGGGCATACCTCTCTGACTACTCCTACTTCATCAAACTGCTCCCTGCAGGCTTGGGAACGCTTGATGCCTCACTGGCCATCACCTCCAGCCTCACGGGCGGAGATCCGGTCACTGGAATGGGAGTAGCAACGATACTCAGAGTATCCACCATGGCCTGGCTGATCGGCCTCACCCCGGTCTTTGCCTACCTGCTTTTTGGAAGCTGGACCCGCCTGTCGATGCCCGTCGAAGCTGGCGCTCAGGCCAAAAACTTCAAGTAAAGAAGGCGCGGCACAAGCCCAATCCGGGACGCCAGGCTCAGAGGCCACTTCATCGCTCGGATCATGGGATAGTACGAGGGATAGTCTCGAAAGCTCTTGGCCGGGGCGCGGTCAAGTGTCTCCCATTCCGATCGGGTGATCTCGAGCTTGTTGAGCACGTAGTCGATCAGGTCACCTTCGTGGGGGTAGATGTCCCTGACCGTCTCAAGGGCCTCCGCGCGAGTCATCATCCCCGAACGGATCAGGGCCGAGCACTCGGTCTTACGCTTGTCGATATTGAACTTGCGCGGCAACAGGTAGGACTGGATGAACTTGGTGTAATAGGACTCATGGTGGTGCCCGCCATAGTCCTTCCAGCCGCACTCCCCCTCCACCGTCTGGCGGACCTGGTCGGGATCGTAGGCTGAATAATTCAGGATCGGTACGACCTTGATCCTCTTGAAGAACGAAAAATACAGATAGTCAAAAAGGGTGAAGTTCGGGAAGTCGAGGAGCTTCTTGGTCCCAAACATTCTTTGGATCGCGCGAATGTACCTGCCATCCATGTAGGTCCAACCCTTGGGGGCTACTCCCTCCGTTCGAAAGGAGTGGCCGTTCAGGATGTACTTGATCCCTTCCTTGGCTGCGATTCGATGAAGGACCGCATGGATGGCCACATCCG
>CAIOHW010000403.1 GCA_903858195.1 Oligoflexia bacterium
ACTATCTGCCCGGCACTTACACCGACAGCCTGTACCTCAACACTCCGGGAAGCGGCACGTACCAGTCGCTCACGGGTGAGTGGAAATAGTGCCATTCAGGCACAGCCTTTGCCTCTGGCAGCAACCATGCTTCAATGCCGCACTTGCCTAGGCCCCGTCCCTTTTCCCTGGCTCTCACCCTGCACCCCCTGCCTCAGAACCCACGATGGCGAAGGCCCATCCTGGGGGGGCTCAGAGCTCACGCAGGGCCGTTCTGCAATGTCGTTTGCCGGTCACTCCTACCGCGTCTTTAAGCAGTGGAAGATCAGCCCCACAGTTCGCTTGAACGACTGGGCGCGAGCTCTGACTACCTGCTCAACGGAACTGGAGTGGATTGGGACCCATGCCGACGTCATCGTGCCCATGCCTCAATCCCTGCAAAGAAGCTTTGAGCTGGGGCACTGGCCTGCGGGAACCCTTGCAGGGTGGATCACCCGCGATCTGGGCCTACCCCTGAAAAACCTTCTAAAGCCTCATCGATCCGGAAGTCAGGCGCGAAGGAGCCTTCCAGATCGCCACACGGTTGAGATGAACTTTGAAGCCCGCACTGATCCGGGATCACGACACCAACGCTGGTTGCTCGTGGATGATGTGCGAACCACGGGCGCCACACTGGAAGCCGCAGCACGCGCACTCCGGCGGATGGGAGCTCGGGGGCCCATCTCGGCTTGGACTCTAGGCTTTAGGCCCGCTCTGAAGAGAGGGCCGCAAGGAGTGCAGGCCCCACTCCGTAGCCATCCGATACAAACTCGATCCCATCGAGTGCCTGAGCACCTCTGGCAAGCCTGATGGGCTCAGCCGGAAGCTCACCTGATGCGAGCAGCACGCCCTCCTCAAACCTCACCTGCTCGTTCTTGATGGTCTGAGCAAACTCTCCTGGAGCCCATTCCGTCTGGGCAAACATCTTTTCAAGCGCCTGCTTCATGCGCCGAAGTCGCTTGGCCACCAGATGGTTGTCTTCGCCTTCCTCGGGAGTCACTACCGAGGACCAGACGCTCTCACGCCCGGCGCGGTAAAAATGCCCAAAGACTTGTCGGTCATGCTTGTCTCCAGAGTCCCGGTTCAAGACTGAAAAGAACCCTTCGCGCACCTCGGGACGAAGCGCCTCCATATGGGTGAAGACCACCTGAAGCACGCCCATCGGTTCGCGACCACGCATGAACGCAAGCGCCTTGGGAAGTCCCGTCAGGCGACCCAGCTGCGACCAACGATCTGCATAAATAACTCGGCTGCAAGCGAGCTCCTCACCCGATCCAAAAAGCAGGGCGACCACACGTCCATCCTGCACCTTGAAGCCCTCAAGGGGGACACCGGCGATCCGTCGAATCCTCTCGTGTGACATGAGGCGCTCGCGCAACTGCTCTTCGATCTCAACGAGCGAACTCTCCCACCTGACTTCTTCGACCGGAACCAGCGCCGTCTCGGCCCCCCACAATTCGACCGAGCGCGACTCCCGACATTCAGCCAGGTCTGCCGCCTTTTTCCATGCAGGCTCACGGAACGACTTGTTGCGAAACTCCCGAACAAAGCTCCGTCCTTCAACCCTGTCCCCGAGTGGCAGATCCATCTGTGAACACAGCCCCTCGAGCGCGGTAGCCGCGGCCTCCGACTCAATCGAGGCGAAGGCCGGAGTCACTCGGCCCCCCGATCCGGAGACCCAGAGAATCTCGCCCTCCGTCTCCCGAAGCAGGCGCGCAAGCGAGGCAAGTGCGGCCCAGCCCTCCCCAATCACCACGTTCACCGAGCGAGATGCGGCAGGCATTCAGTTTCCCTCCAAGAAAACATGGTGCAGATGCTTCACTGCGTCCGAGGCCTTTGCGGCAGGCACTGCGATCGTAATGGCCAGAGAAGAAGCATTTCCAGCGGTGGCCTCAACCCCGGCCGACATCAAAGCCTCGAGTACAGCCTGAAGTGCAGCACCGTCCTGGGAGAACCGATCACCCACGACCGAGACCGGCACCCAGTCAGTCCTGAGCTCGAAGCTGGAAATAAAGCCGTCGCTGGCAAGCTTCTGGAGCTGCGACTTCCACTCGCCGGCACAATCCTGCTCAACGAAGAAGGAAACACGGCCATCCAGAAACTGGGGCGAAACCACCGCGAGCTGGCCCTTGGCAGCTGCATCCCAGAGCGCCGAGAGAGCGGTGGGCCGAGAAAGCTTCACTTCGAGCCACGCCTTTGCCGAGTCGGAGGTCACACCCACCACGCCGTATTCTTCCATTCCTCTGACCACGATCTCCGTCCCTTCCGCCTGCCTCAGGCTGTTGATCACCCACAGAGGCACGCGATACTGGCGCGCCAGCTCCACGCTCCTCGGGTGCAGCACACCTGCACCGCGAGTGGCAAGCTCGACCATGAGGTCATGGGGAAGCGTGCGCCATTGCCTTGCCGCAGCCACAAACCTCGGATCGGCACTGAAAACTCCGTTAACATCCGTGTAGATTTCACAGGCATCAGCCTGAAGCGCTGCTGCCAGCGCCACGGCAGTGGTATCCGAGCCACCGCGACCGAGCGTGGTGATCTCCTTGTCCTCGCTGACGCCCTGAAATCCCGCAACGATCGCCACCTGATTGCGCCCCAGAGCCTCGCGGACGCGGTCGCCGAGAATGCGCCGGATGCGGGCGCGACGGTGGGCACCATCCGTGATGATGCCACTTTGCGAGCCCGTAAAAGAGCGGGCCGGCACTCCGCGATCCGAGAGCGCCATGCTCAGGAGTGCCATCGAGATCCGCTCACCTGCGGTGAGCAGCATGTCCATCTCGCGCCTCGGGGGCTCCTTAGAAACTTTCTGCGCCAGCTCGATCAGTTCATCGGTCGTGTGCCCCATGGCCGACACAACCACAGCCAGGCGGTGCCCCGCGTGGTAACGAGCGGCAATCCGGTCCGCCACCGAGCAGATCCGCTCGGGCTGGGCCACCGAGGTCCCCCCGTATTTCTGTACGATCAGGCCAGCCATTCCCTGCAGTTATAGGAGGGCCGGCTAAAAACGGCAATTACTGGATGGATTTCGAGCGTTTGCCGGACGAGGAGCCTGAGGTCGAACCCGACCTTGCGGCGGCCCTCTTCTGGAGGGAGACCCGATAGTACTTGCTTCCCGCCTTGCGGTGGCGGCGGTACTTTTTGCGTTCGGGGGCATCCTTGACCTCAAGTGAAGCGAGGCTCCTGGAGCGATCATCCGGCATCGGCAGCAACACCCTCGCCCCCTCGCGCAGGGCGGCACGCGGGGAGATCCGGTTCAAGTCAGCCATGGGATCGGGCTTGATGCCAAAACGACGAGCCACATGACTCAGGGTCTCACCCCTTTTTACCCGATAGGACAGGAACTGCACCCGACGCGGGTAGGCCGGGTGGTTGTAAGTGGCCAGAAAGCGCTCCCTGGCCGAGACCGGAAGCTTGATCCGGTAGGTGCGTACGGAAGGAGGCGTGCACCAGCGCAGGATCTCAGGGTTCAGGGACTTTACGGTCTGATAGGAGAGACCCGCCGCACGCGCCACCTTCAGGAGGTCTGCCGGACTTTGGAGCTCGAAATCGGCAAGCTGCTCGCCACGCACTTCGCCCGACTTGCTGACATGCGGGGTGGGAATGGGGCGGGCCCTCGGGAGCTCGTCCTCGAGCTCTACTCCGGGCTGGGCGATCGCCTGGACCAGCGGGGCGGAAGTCCCGGGAGCTTCGGATTCTTCCCATGCATCTTCTGCAAGGATCTTGTTGAGGCTATCGCGGGGATCAGCCTCACCACTGCCCTCTTCCCGGGCGAGCTTGGAGAGCTCCCCCTCGGCTGAAGACTGCTGCTCGTCGATGCCAGGCTGCGGGGGCTCGAGCTTGACCCACTCGCCATCACCGGCGCGAGCCTCACCGTCATGTCCTTCGCCTCGAGGAGCCGGAAAGCCGAATTGGGTCCGATTCTTCGAAACAATCGCAGCTGCGATGATCTTTGGAACGTAGTCGCGAGTCTCCTGCCGCAGAAAGCGGTGACGGGTCAGGGCCCAGAAGTCGCGAGTCCCGTAGCGGCGGATACCCCGGGCGATCTTGGACTCGCCGGCATTATAGGCTGCGGCGGCAAGCTCCCAGCTCTGGAACATGGAGTAGAGCTCTCGAAGGTATTCGACGGCTGCCAGGGTGGACTTGCGCGTATCGCGCCGCTCATCCACCCACCAGTTCACCATGAGACCGTATCGCTTTCCGGTGGCCGAAATGAACTGCCACGGGCCCACGGCCTTGGCATGGGACTTTGCGTGGTTGTTGAAACCACTCTCGATCATGGCGAGGTAGACCAGGTCCTCAGGGAGACCGGCCTGCTTGAGGATGGGGCGAATATACGGAATAAAAAACTCGGAGCGCTCGAGGTACTTCTCGAAGTGCGGCCTGCCCCTGCCGGTGAAGTAGGTCACCCAGAATTCCACCCGCGAGTTCAGGCTCACCGGATAATCGAAATCGGTATTCTGGAGTTTCACACCCAGTACGGTCATCTCTCCGCTCGAGCTGATGCTCGACTTGCCTGAGACACCGTCACGTGAGCCCTCGTCCCCGGGCTCTTCATCTCCAGCGGCCTCCCTGGATCCCTGCTGCCCCTCCTGCAGACGGCTCCAATCTGGCTGGAGCGCAGGCCCGCGAGTGGTCGAACACGCCTGGCCAAGCAAGGCGAGCAAACCGACAGTGGGCAAAATGAATAGATCTTTCCGCAGGTTGATCATCCTTGATCCTCAATAGAGAGTCGTGAACCCACGATCATTGTTCGGGACGGAGTCGGTCTTGTCAAACTTGCTTGAGCGTCATTCTGCTGTCAGGCCTGAGGATGCCGTTGCCGTCACGGGCTCGATCTCC
>CAIOHW010000404.1 GCA_903858195.1 Oligoflexia bacterium
AGATCCGCCTGCGCGAGCCCGACCCCGACTTCGAGTCGAAGCTTTCGCTCGGCTTTACTGCGCCCTCCCTCGAAGGTGAAGGCGGCCAAGGAATCGGAACGGGCCCGTGGCGCATCCAAACCTGGTACCCGGGCAAAGGCGTTTTCCTTGAGGTCGTGAAGGGCTACTCCAATTCCTTTTTGGAGTCGGGCAAGGAGTCGGAGTCGATCGCCCTGCCGCGCGTCGATCTGCTGCAGCAGCTCTGGTTCAAGACCGAAGAGGCCGCACTCGAAGCCTTTGATGCCAGAAAGCTGGATGTCCTTTCGGTGCCGGGAACCCTCGCTGAAGCGGCTGCAAAATCCGCCGAAGGAGGTCGCGCCCGCCTCGTTGAAGGGATGGCCCCCGAGTTCGTACTGGCCGTGTTCAACCTGCGCACGCTTGGGCAGAAGCAGGATCGATTGCGGGTTGCCTCAGCCCTGGACCGTAAATTTTGGATGGCCGCCCTGGGGGCGGTACCCGGCCAAATGGGAAGCCAGAGTCTCCCGGTGCTCGAAGACTGGGGCTTCAAGCCCAGTGCAACATCCGGTGAGCCCCCACAAGCGAACAAGACCCGCACGACGAGGACCATCCGTGTGGACTGGGTCACGCCGAGACCCGACTTCTCAGTTCCCGAAGCTGCTGTCGCTGCGCTTGCATCCCGCCTTGAGCAGCAGGGCCTGGGAGTCACGATCGAAAACCAGATCCTCAAGACCGCCATCGAGCGCTTTCGCGCAGGGCTCTCGGATGTGGTGGTGCTCACGTGGCGCTGGAATTTTGCCTCTCCACGGGAGCTCATCGCTCCTCTCGTGCTCCTCGAGCCGGCGCTTGCTCCCGAGCTGAAGCCGATCCTGAAGGCTGCAGGCGAGGCTCGTTCCAGCCAACTCACAAGCCTTGAGGCTTCGCTTGAGCAGGCCGTTCTTTGGAGTGCCGGCCCCCGCCAACGCAGAGTGACGCTCATCCAGCCCTGGGTCCTCGACTACGAGACCGGAGCATGGGAGTCGAATCCCGAAAAGTATGCCGTCGTGGACCGGGAGTTCAGGCGGCGTCTTTCGAAAGGCGCGGGAAAAGTCCGGCCTTGAGCCACTCCAGATGATGATCCATGAAGCGCCCCATTCGCGTCTCGGCCTCGAGTTTTCCGAGGGCCTCGGCAGGAGTGAAGGGTGCGCGATGCGGATGGCGGCTGATCAGCGCACTCCACGCATCGACCAGGGCCACGAGCATCGCCGGCTCATGGAGAGATGAGCCCTTGAGTCCGTTCGGAAGGCCCTTGCCGTCCGGTCTTTCGTGATGCTGGTACACGATGTAGCGAACTTCCTTCGGAACGGCTGAGAGCTCCTGGAGCGCCTCCATTCCCACGCGGCAATGCTCCGAAACCCGGTGTACGTGATCCGACCCTCCGTCCATCAAGGGGTCGCAGGTCCAGACCTCTTCCATGCGACTCATGCCCAGGTCATGCAGAAAGCCGCCCCACGAGATGATCCGGATATCTGAGTCCGAGTACTTGCCGGACACTCGCGCGAGCAGCGCACTGAAGATCGAAACAGCCACGGAGTGGTAGTAAAGATAGTCGCCGTGCGAGACGAGCCTGAGCAGCGCTGCAAGTGATTGGGGTTGCTGGGTCATGAGGTCCACAAGGCTCGTAACGAGCCCGCGGCTCTCGATGGCCGCAGCCTCGGTGACCG
>CAIOHW010000405.1 GCA_903858195.1 Oligoflexia bacterium
GCCGCACGTGTTGCGCTACTGGGAAAGCGAGTTCTCTGAGATTGCCCCGGAAAAGACCGCGAGCGGACAAAGGGTTTACCGCAGGCGCACGGTTGAGACCGTGCTCTTGATCAAGAAGCTTCTTTACCAAGACCGTTATTCAATCGATGGAGCCCGCCGTAGGCTGCGTGAGCTTCGGCGCGATGGGGCGCTTGCCTCTGAGTGTCGCGAGGCTGCCGATCCGCTTCCGGCTGCCGAGCGGGACGCTCGCGCGCAGGCGCTCACCGGTGTTCGCAGGCTCCTGGCTGATGTCGAGTCGCTGAACCAGCGGCCGATTCGCGATAGCCATCGCTACTGAGAAAATCTACTTCGCGAGAGACCGGATGATCTGGCGAGCCAGGTCATGCCCCATGAGGTCTTCCATCTGGACGATCAGCCCGGGACTCGTGATGTTGAAGTCGGTGACGAGCCCGTCGATCCAGTCGACCGCAGCCAGGCGGATCCGATTGCGCTTGAGCCAGGCTTCGATGGCCCGCTGGCGGGGCTTGAGCACTGCTGGGATCGTTGCCTTTTGTAGGGATGAGCCGC
This sequence comes from Oligoflexia bacterium, assembly GCA_903858195.1. Taxonomy (GTDB): domain Bacteria; phylum Bdellovibrionota; class UBA1018; order UBA1018; family UBA1018; genus CAIOHW01. The sequence goes on from CAIOHW010000405.1 coordinate 568, forward strand.
GGTCCATGTCGATTTTGAACTCACCGCGCACGGGCACCTTCTGGGCGCATGCAAGGAGTCTTGCGTCGACAAACCAGAGCCGGGTTTCGCCCTTCTTCATGATCCGGGGTAGGTATTGCTGCAGCAGGGCGGGCCGGGTGAAGTCTTCGGTTGCGGATTGGAGCCTCTTGAGAACCAGGGCGGCATCCATCTCGGTATCGAGCTTCTCGACCCCCCGGCTCTGGGCACCGTGGAGCGGCTTGAGGATGGCAGTCCTCTCAGCCTTTAAGAACCCAACGAGGCACTCAGGATCGGAGCTCACGAGCGAGCGAGGAGCGATGCAAGCTCCGCCCGCATGGATTGACAGTGGGATGGTCTTTTCACTCAGGAGCGCGAGTGACGGAGCAGGATTCACAATGCGTCCGGGCACCACCTGCTGGAGCATCTGGAGCGGGTGCAGGTAGGCAAGATCGACGGGGGGGTCAACGCGGTAGTGGATGCGTGAAAACCGATCGATTCGAAATTCATCGGTTTCAGGGGCCTTGGCATGGGTTTTTCGAAGAGCGAATGGAGCGCCCTTGGGATCAAAACACGCGGCATCGATCATCACCGACCCATCCTGCCAGCGCAGTGACCGCACATCGCCCCACGCAACGGGCTGGCCGAGCTCAAGCGCGGCCTCTATCAGGCGAAGCGTCGTATCCCTCGGATGATCGAGCGTGGACCAGGGGTCGGTGATCCAGAGCCAGCAACCTCGACGATTCATGAGTGCGTTCCCGGATCCTGTGCGGCGGCAAGCTTCCGCTTGAGTTGGGTGGAGAGTTCGAGGAGTGGCCTGCAGTCGTTTGCCCACGCATTTCTGAGCCGATCTTCGGCCATGGAGAGGGCATGAGTGGCGCGCTCCCGCGCTTCTTCAAAGCCAAGATGCGAAAGGATGCTCGTGTACGCGTAGCCCGCCACTTGATCGCGTTCTTCTGCCGCGTCTTCGAGGTCATCGGCCGACTGAAACCCCAGACCAAAAGCGCTCGAGAACTCACGCAGGGATTCAAAGCGCGGAGAGGCGGTCTCCAGCCCTGCCAGATGGGCAGGAATCAGCAGGGCCGCATCAAACAGGGCTCCCGTCTTGAGGGCATGCATCTGCTCGAGGTCTTGAAGGGAACTTTCAGGGGTGAGCAGGAACTCGCGTGCCTGACCTCCGATCACGCCTCGTGGTCCGGTAACCTGAGCCAAAAGTGAAAAAGCGTTTTGCCAGGCGGGAGCTGGGCAGCCTTGGGCGAGGCTTTCGAGCGTGAGCTCAAAGGCGGCAGGAACCAGCGCATCGCCCGCCAGCAGTGCGAGGGCTTCGCCATAGACCTTGTGGTTCGTAGGAAGCCCCCGCCTCAGGTCATCATCATCCATGCAGGGCAGGTCGTCGTGGATCAACGTGAACGCGTGGATCCACTCAAGGGCAACTGCAAACGGCATAAAGTGGGCCCGAGGAACCGAAAGGCTCTCCGCCGAGGCCTGCATCAGTCGCGGACGAAACCGCTTTCCGGGCGACAGTACGCTGTAGCGGATGGATGCGGCAAGGTTTGGGGGAGTCGTCGCTCCGAGGATCCGGTCCAGACGCTCGCCGATGGCCTGCTCCCAGTCCAAACTCAGCCCCCTGCCGGAGCCGCAGACGGAGCAGTAGAGGGTGCCATCACCGGAGCGTAGGTCGGGCCGGTGAGCGTGAATGAGTAGCTTCCGTCCTGGGTCTTGCTTGCTCCCAGCAGTGCATCGATCAGGAAGAACGCCTTGTTCACGGCCTCCGAGATCCTGACTTTGGCATTGAGGCTCAATTGGGATGAGTCCCAGGTTTTTCCTAGAGTCACTTCGCCTGAGAGGGTTCCGGCAAGGTCATCTCCAGCTTCTGTGATCTTCCCGAGGCGCACAGTTTCCAGTTTTGCCCTTGATCCGGCGATCTGCACGCGAATCGATCCCCCGCGAATGGAGAGGGCGGGGGCCTGAAAGCCCGCGATTTTCTGTGCGGGAAGGGCAATGGAGTCGAGATCGAGAGTGATGGCCCCTGTCCAGCCCGAAAGCTGCTGTGGATCTCCCGAGAGCGTGATGGATCCGCTCAGTGGGAGTTTTCCCGAGACTTTGGCAAGGAGGGGCAGCAGGCCGGCCCCGGCCTCGCCGAGATCAGCCTTGTCGAAAGAGACATTCATCGCAAACGAGCCCTTGCGGGCCCAGAAGGAAGCCTCGATTGCCGCGGACCGTTCTGCATCCGGGATGATCGAGACGGAGGCACCCGCACGGCCTAGCAGCAGATCAAAGAGGGCAGGTCGGATCTTGAGCATGGCCCAGCGAATGCGCGTGGTGTTTCCCGAAGCATCGCGGGTCTTGAGCGTGAGCTCCTCGAGCCTGAGGCCGGGGAGGGGGAAAAGCGAGACGCGAGTTCTTTGCGCCGAGATCTCCAGGTCGATCGGGCCCTGCTGGAGAGTACGGTTCACATTGGAAAGGATGATCTGCCCGATTTCCTGGTCCGGGAGCTTGGCCAGTGTGAAGGTGATGATGAGCCCGAGGGTGAGCGCAACCCAGCCCAGGATCCCAAGCCCCTTTTTTAGGCGGGTGTTCGAAGAGGAGCCTTCAATGATGCCCGCTTCAGTTTCCATCCTGGGTGATTCCTTCAGTCGGTCTTGACCACGAAGGTCGAAATTTGCAGGGTTGCATCCAGATAGCCGGACTCATCCGACTGCGTAGCGACCTCGAGGTTCCGGAGCTTCACGGGTCTTGCCCCGTTTTCCATCTGGAAGATGAATCTCACGAGCTGGCGGACGTTGATCTTCTTGAGAGTCACCTGTGCCAGGGTCTCTTTGGAGCCTTCGCGCGGGGTGCCGACCTTCTCGTTCGACACATCGACGCTGGCAGGAGGCACGGCTGCCATGTTGGCAAGTCCGCCGAGATAGTCCTTGAGCGGCTGGCCTGCCGAGCTGCCCCCGCTTGCAGCTGACGGGATCTGCTCCTTCAGCTCACCCATTTCGTCATTTGCCGACCGGAGCAGCCGAAGAAGCTCATCTTTTTCGGCAATCTCGCTGCGGATCGAGTGCACGTTCCAGGCGGTCCCGATGAAGATCCAGGCCACCAGCAGCACTCCTGCGGCCGACGCGGCCCACTGGAGGTAGAGCTTGCTCTGGGCGTCGAGTTCATCCCATTTGGCCTTGAGTTGCTGGAACCAGGCCTGCTCCTGGATCTGGTCGAGGAGTCTCTGCAGAAAGGATGGCATGGTCACTGGCCTCCTGCCGGAAAGTTCGCTTTTCCGGTCCAAGTCATCCGGAACCGCTTGGGCTTCCCGTTTGAGGCGGGAACTTCCTCGAGAGAGGGTTTTTCAGATCCCTTTGGGGTTTCCAGAAGCTTGGGTACGAGCAGCGACGAGAGCCGGTCAGCCGACTTTGCGTCTGCGGCAAGAAGGGTCAGTGTGACCGAGGAGTCCTTCTTGGGGTCGAAGCCAGACTCGGCGGCTGCCCCCACCTGGAATCGCATCACATCCACCACGACATCGCGGGGAATGCCGTCCGAAAGCGCCTTGAGGTAGGCAAGCGGTGACCTGGGATTGGGCCCATAAACGCGGGCAAGCTCTCGGTTCTTTTCGAGCTCCTTCTGGAGCGAGTTCTTGAGCGACTGCGGGCTCGCAAGGTAGGTGCGAAGCGCGCTCTGGCTGACGGATCCGAAAAACGCGCTCATGGCCTTCTTGAGTTGAGCGTCCTTTTCTTCGAGCTGCCTTCCGTAGATCCGTCCCTGCACTGCCATGCTGACGAAAAAAACCGAGCCCGCGACGGCCGCAGCAATCAGGGGTGCCTTGAGTGCTGCAAGATCCAGCTCGCGTCCCTGGCCAACTCGCGCGAACTCGCCCTTGCGGAAATTGATGCAAATGGAGCGATCCGAGCCCACCTGTGCCATGGCAAGGCCTGCTGCGATCGACATCTTCGCATCGGCCATCTCGGCGTAGCTCACTCCCGATGGGGAGAGAGAGCTCAGAGCCCTGAGGCGCTCGACGGGGAGGCGAACCGACTCCTCGAGCCAGTCCGAGAGGCCTCGAATTCCAGATGCTCCGCCCGATAGGAAAACGCGCTGGACGGGTTCGTGGCAGAGCCCCTTGCAGACCAGGTCCATGTGCCGGATCTCGCGGCGAAGGCCCTCGAGCGCGTCTCCCAGCAGGCTGATCAGGCCTTCCGGGTGTGAGTCCTCGATCATGGCGGGATTACGTAGGATGTTTTCGGCCTGCTCGCGCGACACCGAGAGCCTGCGAGAGAGGGCTTCGACCAGATCTCGGCCGCCCCAGGCAATCTCGCGCCCCAGCATCGGAAAACCGCGCCAGTGGATATAGAACAGAGTCGACTGTTCGCCGATTTGCGCAACGATCAGTGGCTTCTCCTGACCGGAGGCAGGAACCACGCGGTTGATGAGCGTACGGAGCGCCCAGGCATCCGAAGTCACCACGTCAGGATCGATGCCCGCTGCACGGAGCTTTTCGAGCTCCGGGGCGAGGACCTTTCGCAGGGTCGCCGAGACGTGGACCTGCGATTGCTGTCCCACCTGCGCGAGGATCGCCGAGTCGATCACGCAGTTCTCGATTGGAAAGGGGAGCTCGTCCTCGAGCTCAAAGGCGATGGCCGACTGGATGGCCTTGCGATCCCGCGTCGGGAGCTGGAGGTTTCTTGCAGTGAGTTTCGAAGACTTGAGCGAGACGACCAGCCGGTTCGGGGGCTGGGGGAGGGAACGAAGCGCCTCTCCGGCGACCGAGACTGCGTCCTGTCCCGGAAAGACCGCAACTTCGCGGTGATCATGGATCTCGAAGCGCCCGAAGGCGCTGTCAATTTCAACCAGCTTGACGGCGCTGGTGCCGATGTCGAGCCCTACGATCCTCATGCTACAAAAATCTCATAGATGTGATCCGCAGGCCAGCTTCTGGTGCCTGAGTTTGACCCTCCGGGGGTGGCATCCCGGGCTGGGGTGCCGGGGTCCCTCTGGAGCCGAGGGTGGCCCATGCCTCGATGGTGCGGGTGGCCTGATTGACCCGGGCCTGAACCGTGATCTTGAAGTGCGACTCGTCGGTGATGATTCGGATGTTCCTTTGCGAGAGGGCGTCCCTGAACTTCTGCATCTCGTTGTCGCTCCCCCTGAAGGCCGCCACATTGCCCTGAAGGTACTTGAAGAAGTCATCGGCGGTTTTGAACTGGTTGTCGGCCTCGGGAGAGTCGCGAAATTTAAAGAACTCCTCGACCTCTTCGGGCGTCATTGCCGGGATGAGGGCCCTGAGCGTCAAATCCTTGATGGTGTTGACGTTGATTCCAGGTGTCGAACTCACAGTGAGGTGTGGGGAAAACAGGTCAAAGAGCTCGTCATCGATGGGCTCGATCATGCGGAGCTCTGGGAGGGAGTAGAACGGCCCGCCCTTGGGCTTGAAAGTCCGAGAGGCAGCCGAACGACGCTCATAGGTGGGATCCACCCATTGGATCAGGTTGTCGACAAGCTCATCCATCCTGAAGTCGCGGTAGTCGGAGGCAAACGCATCATCGCTTTCCATCCGGTTGGCAAGGATCTGTGAAAGGTAGTCGGCAAGGCTCTTGTGTGCGGCCTCCGGGTTGAAGCCCGGAGCCGCGGAGGGAACAGGGGAGGGAGCTGTGGCGGGCGATGGAGAAGGCGAGGGTGATGCCGAGGTTGATCCCGAGGCCGCAAACGGCGCAAGCAGGCTGTTGAGGTTGTATTTGTTGGATTCGGATTCGATCACAGCCGAGAAGCTGCCTTCGAGTCCTGATTCCTGGGTGAATGCCTTGATCTTGTCGCGGTCGCCGGGAGTCAGGCCAGGGGCATTGGATGGAATGGGGTAGAAAAAGGGAAAGCTCCAGACCTTTTCGAGCAGGCTCTTGGGGATCATGGCGCCGGCACCCGAGTCGTTGGCAAGGCTCCGCACCGTCTGGTAGGCCTTCAGCCTGAGCAGCGAGAGCTTGAGCCCGCTCTTGGCCATTGCGTGCGCCTTGACCTGATCGACGCTGTCAAACGCCATCCTCGCGTTTACCTGCGCCATATAGGTGAATTCAGTCACCAGCACGGCAAGCAGCGTGA
>CAIOHW010000406.1 GCA_903858195.1 Oligoflexia bacterium
ATGCACCTCGCCCATCTTGTGCACCTTGCCGGTGTAAAACAGGATTCGCTCGGTGGTCGTGGTTTTGCCCGCATCAATGTGGGCCATGATTCCGCTATTGCGGGTGGTCTTGAGTGTGGCCTTTGGATCACTCATGGATGCTCCGGAGTGGGGGTTCTAAAAAGACGAAAGCCACCGGCATTGCTGCCGGCGGCTTTCGATTACTTTGAGCTGACGGCCATTACCAGCGGTAATGAGCGAACGCCTTGTTCGCTTCGGCCATCTTATGCACGTCTTCGCGCTTCTTCATCGCGCCGCCACGAGCATTCGAGGCTTCGATGAATTCGCTGGCGAGGCGTTCGGCCATCGAGTGCTCACCGCGGCCGCGGGCTGCGTCAATCAGCCAACGCGAGGCAAGCGACTGACGACGAGCAGGCTTCACTTCGACCGGCACCTGATAGGTGGCGCCGCCCACACGGCGGGACTTCACCTCGAGGAGGGGCTTCACGTTCTCAAGAGCCTTCTTGAAAACCTTGATGCCTTCTTCGTTGGTACGGGTCTGGATGATGTCCATGCTGCCGTAGAAAATGGCTTCAGCAGTGGAGCGCTTGCCCTGACGAAGGATCGCGTTCACGAACTTGGTGACCACGATATCGTTGAACTTCGGGTCCGGAAGGACTTCACGACGACGATTAAAACCTTTACGAGCCATGATTCACTTCCTTCTTACTTTGCTGCAGCTGCGCCGGCTGCTGACGGACGCTTGGCGCCGTACTTGGAACGGCTCTGTTTGCGGTTCTGGACGCCCTGAGTATCGAGGGTGCCGCGAATGGTGTGGTAACGAACACCCGGAAGGTCCTTCACGCGGCCGCCGCGGATGAGGACGATCGAGTGTTCCTGCAAGTTGTGGCCGATGCCCGGGATGTACGAAGTGACTTCGTATCCGTTGGTGAGGCGAACACGGCATACCTTGCGAAGAGCCGAATTCGGCTTCTTTGGGGTCGTGGTGTAGACGCGAGTGCAAACGCCGCGCTTCTGCGGGCAGCTCTGGAGCGCCGGGGAACTGGTCTTCCAAGCCTTCTTCAGACGTCCGCGACGGACGAGCTGGTTAATGGTTGGCATTACTGCTTCCTTTCGGTTTCTTCTCGACCGCGCCTACCTCTCCTGCACCACAAGGACTCTGCCTCGTGATTCGGGGCCGCTGCCAAGCTGCATCCGCTTCTTAGGCGAATGACTTACTTTGTTTTCACGCTCTGCAAGCAGGAACCATCGGTAGGTTGGAGGGTTCCAAATCCTTGCCCACAGAGTCGTTTGAGCTGCAGAGGAATACGCGAGCCGCCGGGGCGGGTCAAGAATTTCCCTTTGGTGTCGCGGTTGCAGGTGCGAGCCGAGGGAGGAGCGGAAGGATGAATCGGACCCCCTGGATCATGGCTTGGGTGATGATGGTCTGGGCGGCAGGGCCGGGCTCACGCCCCTCTGCTGCAGCGCAGGCTGTGGCCGGAATGAGGGCGGGAGTTTCCGCCTTGGTGCCGGGCGGTACACCCGGTTGGACAGGTGGCCTGCGCGGAGGGATACGGATGGACTGGGGGTTCGAACTGGCTGCGAGCCTGGAAAGATCCCAGTATGGTAATGATATCAAATATTTAGGACCAGCTGGCGAAGCCCTTTATTACTTTCCTATCGGCCAACAAAAACACCTTGGATTGGGTGTCACGGGTGGGATTGGGCAGTTCGGCAGTCATGAGACCGCCGGCCGGACATCCTGGAGTTTTGGCGCACTCGCCAGAATGTCGGTGCTTCAAATCTCCCCCCAGGTTCAGCTGGGCTGGGACTTGATCGGCCAGCTCAAAAGACCCGGGGACAGGGCGCTCGGCGCACTGTCCCCGGGGGCTTGGATTCAAGCACAACTCTAAGACGCTCCGTCGTCAGTGACGAACTGCGCCGCCCTTGCCTGCGGTGCCAGATTCCGGCTTTTTGTCCATCATGACCGGTGTAGGAAGAGCTCCAATCAGTGGATTTGCGAGAAATTCCTCGGGCTTCTTCAGCTCGAGGGCAAGCCTCAGAACCTGATCGACATGCTCAACCGGGATGATCTTCATTCCCTTGGTGACATCGTTCGGGACTTTTTTGAGGTCCGGAACGTTGGCCTTGGGGATGAGCACCGTCGTGATGTTGCTGATCTTGGCAGCCAGGAGCTTTTCCTTGAGGCCGCCGATCGCAAGCACACGCCCACGGAGCGTCACTTCGCCGGTCATCGCGACATCACGCTTGACCGCAATCTTGGTCAGCGCGCTCGTGATGGCCGTCGTCATGGTGATGCCCGCCGAAGGGCCGTCCTTGGGGACCGCACCTTCAGGTACGTGGAGATGGATGTCGACGTTCTGGTAGAAGTCCTTTTCGAGTCCGAGAGCTTCAGCCCGTGAGCGCACATAGCTCATCGCCGTTGCAGCGGACTCCTGCATGACTTCACCGAGCTTGCCGGTGACCTTGACGGCACCCTTGCCCGGGACGACCGACACTTCGATCTGAAGCATGTCGCCGCCAGCCTCGGTGTAGGCAAGCCCGTTGACGAGGCCAATCTCGTTACGCTCTTCGATGGCCTGGACCGTGTACTTGGGTGGGCCGAGCATCTCTTCGAGGTCTTCGACCGTGACGGTGATCGCCCCGGACTCGAGCTCGACTGCCTTTTTCTTCTTTCCAGGACCCTCGAGAGCCGCGGCCTCAGCTGCGGCGTTTCTGGCATCCCGGTCCACAAGCCTTTTGGCCACCTTGCGGCAGATCGTCGCCACCACGCGCTCGAGGTTACGCACCCCTGCCTCGCGAGTGTAGCTCCGAATCAGAGCATTGACCGTGTCATCGGGAAGAATCAGGTCACCATCCTTGAGCCCATGCGCCTCGCTCTGCTTGGCGATCAGGTACTTGCGGATGATGTTGAACTTCTCGATCTCCGTGTAGCCGGTGATGGTGATCACCTCCATGCGATCGAGCAGCGGCCTCGGGATGTTGTGCAGGGAGTTTGCCGTGAGCACGAACATCACCTTGGAAAGGTCGTAATCGACTTCAAGGTAATGGTCGCCGAAGTTGTGGTTCTGCTCCGGATCGAGCACTTCGAGCAGCGCCGAAGAGGGGTCGCCGCGGAAGTCCATGCTCATCTTGTCCACCTCATCGAGCAGGAAGACGGGGTTCGAAGAATCCGCCTTCTTGAGCGACTGGATGATCTTGCCGGGAAGCGCCCCAACATAGGTGCGCCGATGCCCGCGGATCTCGGCCTCATCCCTGACGCCGCCGAGTGAACAGCGAACGAACTTCTTGTTCAGGGACTTGGCAATCGATTTTGCGAGCGAGGTCTTGCCCACTCCCGGAG
>CAIOHW010000407.1 GCA_903858195.1 Oligoflexia bacterium
CCCGGTTTTTTCAGGTGCCCAGGATGCACTCGTGCAGTGGTGGTACGGGCATAACGCGGTCGCCTTCTTCCTGACGACTCCGTTTCTGGGCCTGATGTACTACTATCTGCCGAAAGCGGCCAACCGGCCGGTCTACAGCTACAGGCTTTCGATCGTGCATTTCTGGTCGCTCGTGTTCATCTACATCTGGGCGGGTCCGCACCATCTGCTCTATACGGCACTGCCCGAGTGGGCGCAGACGCTCGGAATGATCTTTTCGGTGATGCTGATCGCGCCGAGCTGGGGCGGGATGATCAACGGGCTGCTGACCCTCAGGGGCGCATGGGACAGGGTCAGGGTGGATCCGGTGCTCAAGATGTTCGTCGCGGCCATCACTTTCTACGGAATGGCCACATTCGAAGGTCCGCTGATGTCCATCAAGTCAGTGAACCTGCTGGCGCACTATACGGACTGGATCATTGGCCACGTGCACGGTGGAACGCTGGGATGGAACGGCTTTTTGACCTTTGCGATGATCTACTGGCTGGTCCCCAGGCTCTGGCGAACGCCGCTTTACAGCCAGAGGCTTGCCAACTGGCACTTCTGGACCGGTCTTCTGGGGATCCTGGCCTATTACATCTCGATGGTGACGGCAGGCCTCACTCAGTCGCTCATGCTTCGGGCGATGGATGCCTCGGGCAAGCTCGTTTATCCCGATTTTGTTGAGACGGTGACCAAGATCGTACCGCTCTACTGGGTGCGCGCCATCGGGGGCACGCTCTATCTGCTGGGCTTCGTGCTCATGATCTACAACGTCTACAAGACGATCCAAGCCTGCCGGGCCCGCTTGCCGGGGGGCCTGGACGACGAGCAGGCCGAGGCGCCGGCACTCCTTTCGGATCACGGGCCGGGGCAGCCGCTCACGGATCATCCCGCCGGCAGGTTCCATCGTGGCCTCGAAGGCATGGCAGGGACCTTCTCGGTTCTGACCTTCATTGCGGTGCTGGTGGGTGGGGTGATTGAGATTGCCCCAACCTTCTTTGCCGGTGAGCGGGTGAAGGACCACCCCGGAGTCGAGCCCTACACGGCGCTTCAGCTCCAGGGCCGGGACATCTATGTGCGTGAAGGCTGCTATGTTTGCCACTCCCAGATGGTGCGACCTGCCGTTGCCGAGACGCTGCGCTATGGGGCCTACTCGCGCTCGGAAGAATCGCTTTACGACCGACCCTTCCAGTGGGGCTCCAAGCGAACCGGACCTGACCTTGCTCGGGTGGGCGGCAAGTACCCGGACCTCTGGCATTTTCGTCACATGCTCAATCCGCGGGATGTCGTGGCAGGATCGTTGATGCCGTCTTATCCGTGGCTCTTTGAGGATCGAGCTGACTTCGCAAGCCTTCCGAAGAAGCTTGCCGTCTTGAAGCAGCTTGGCGTGCCCTATTCGGAAGACGCCATTCAAAACGCAGAACTCGATGCGAAGGCCGATGCTGAGCGGCTGGCTGCGGGACTCACCGAAGCGGGATCACCGCCCAAGGTCGCCGATAAGGAGATCATCGCCCTGATCGCGTATCTACAGAAGCTCGGTGCCGACTTTAGACAAGGAGGGATTCGCTGATGCTTGCGCAGGTGGCCTCTCGTTTTCCGATGCCGTGGCTGACGGTGCTGGGTCTCATGATCTTCCTTGCGGTGTTCGTAGGCGTGCTGCTCTGGGTTTTCAGGAGGGGGAGCGCTCAGCTCTACGCAAGGCTCGCTCAGGCACCTCTGGATCTGGATTTGGAAAGTAGCGGGGAGAGATAGGGATATGGATAGGGATAAGAAAAACGAAGAAATCCATGTTTACGACGGAATCGTCGAGCACGACAACTTTCTGCCGAGATGGTGGCTTGCCATCCTTTACGGATCGATCGCTTTCGCCTTTGGATATTTCATGCACTATACGTTTGGACCGGGCGCCACGATCCAGGAGCAGTACGACACTGCCGTGCGGGAGTATGAAGTAGCCAAGGCGCAGGCGGCTGTGGTCACGGCGGGCGGGCCCGGGTCGGATCCGGCCGCCCGTGAGCAGATGCTTCTGGCTTGGGCAAAGGATGCGGGCCACCGATCGCAGGGAAAAGCGGTTTATGAAGGCAAGTGTGCAGTCTGTCACGGAAGTCTCGGGCAAGGGGGCATTGGCCCTAATCTGACCGATGACTACTGGATTCATGGGAGCCGACACATCGAAATGGCCCAGGTCATCAGCGAGGGCGTGGGAGACAAGGGCATGCCGCCTTGGGGAGCTCTGCTGAAGGACGATGAGCTGAAGTCCGTCGTAGCCCACGTCCGATCGCTTCACGGCACGAATCCGCCGGGATCCAAGGCTCCCCAGGGCGAGAAGGTGACTTTCGAGTGAGTCGCCTCTACGAACTTCCGACCGATCATCTGGCCAGCAGCACTCAGGATGGGCACCGGGTCTACCTGTATCCGGCCGATGTGCGCGGGAGGCTTCGCAGAATCAGAACCGGGATCAATACGGTTTTGATCCTCGTGTTCCTCTCGCTTCCGTGGATCCGGATCGGAGGCAGGCCAGCGATTCTGCTGAATCTGCCCGAGCGCAAGTTTGCGATCCTCGGAATTCAGTTCTGGGCGCACGATGTCCCGATGCTGTTTTTCGTGATTGCGGGAGCGGTACTTTCGATTGCCTTCGTGACTTCGGTCTGGGGCCGGGTGTGGTGCGGATACGCCTGCCCGCAGACGGTGTTCATCGACGGGGTGTTTCGCAGGCTTGAGCGCTGGATCGAAGGCGATTCATGGACTCGACGCAAAAGGGATGCATCGGCCCTGACTGCCTCGAAGTTGGGCATCAAGGCCATCAAGTGGTCGGCCTTTGCGCTCGTTTCACTCGTGATCGGTCACAGTTTTCTGGCTTACTTTGTTGGCACCGAGGCCATCGGTCGGATGATGAGCCAATCGCCGCTGGAGAACCCGGGTGCATTCGGGGTCATGGCATTCATATCCGGTCTGGTTCTCTTTGATTTCGGTTGGTTTCGAGAGCAATTTTGCATCGTTGCCTGTCCGTACGGGCGCCTGCAGTCGGTGCTGATGGATGATCGGTCGATGGTCGTGGGTTACGACCCCGCACGCGGAGAGCCCCGGGGCGAGGGCGGAGACTGCGTCAATTGTTATCGGTGCGTGGCGGTTTGTCCGACCGGTGTTGATATTCGGCGCGGCACCCAGATGGAGTGCATCGCCTGCACGGCCTGCATGGATGCGTGTGACGAGGTGATGACCCGGACCGGCAGGCCCACTGGCCTCATTCGTTACACGAGTGTGTCGGCACTGAAGCCGAGGTCCTTTGCCTATGCCGCCGTTTTGTTGATGCTTGCAGGGGGGCTCACGTTCACGCTGTCTACTCGGTCACTCATCTCAGCGGAGCTGGTTCGTGCCATCGAGGCGCCCTATCAGGTGATTCCGGACTCGGATGGAGTTGTGCGGGTGACCAATCATTTCAAGCTGGATGTGCGCAATCAGGACTTCAAGGCATCACGAGTACGGATCGAGCTCGCTCCTGAGTCGCTTGCAGCCGGGGTGGAGCTTGTGACGGTGAACCCCGAATTTGGGCTTTCGGCTGGAGAGCTGAAGCGTGTGGATGTTTTCTTTAAGTTCCCTACGGCGCTGCTTCGATCCGGTTCAGGTCGTAGCTGGCTGAATGTGGGCGATCGCAAAGTGGAGGTGAGGCTTGTTGGCCCCTTTAGCTGAATTGTCAGCGCTCACACATTGGGTTCCATGGAGTGTGCTGGGTGCATCCCTCCTGGGCAGTGCGCACTGTGCAGGGATGTGCGGGCCTCTCTTGATGGCGGTGGCGAGGAACCGGCGGGAGTCGCTCCATTACCAGCTGGGAAGGCTAATGGGATACCTCGGCCTCGGAGGTCTTGCCGGGAGTCTTGGGAGTACCCTCGGGTGGGTCTCGACGCTGATTCTGGCCATCGCATTCACACAGATGGGGCTTTCGCTCTGGAGGGGCCGCGGACTTCACATTCAGATCGTGCCGGCAAGGATCCTGTCCAGTCTTCATTCCCTATCAGGAGGTAGGCCTTGGGTGATCGGGCTGTTTTCCGCGCTATTACCCTGCGGTTGGCTTCAGGGCTTTGTGCTTGCGGCTGTGGCGACGGGATCCGTCCTTCGCGGAGGCCTGATCCTCGGTCTATTCTGGACGGGCACTCTGCCTTCTCTGATTGCCGGTCCGGCGCTCATTCGCGGGATGTCCCGGCGCTTGGGCATAGGGTTCACGCGTGTGGCGGCCCTCTTGATGATTGCATCGGCGCTGCTCGTGGTCGGCGCACGTACGCGCATGGGAATGGCAAGAGCCGAGGCACCATCCCACGCCGAGTCTTCGCACGGCCACAGATGTCACTGATGGGCCCTATTTGACGAGCGTCAGCGAGATCTCAGGCACAAACGTGATGATCGAAAGTCCTACAAGCAGCACCACGATGAGCGGGAGCACGGACCGGATCACATCCCCGATCGGGCGCTTGAAGATGCTGGAGGCCACAAAGAGATTCACCCCCACCGGGGGCGTCAGGTAGCCGATCTCGAGGTTGACGATCATCATGACGCCAAAGTGAACCGGATCGACTCCGTAGTGGATGGCCATCGGTGTGAGAAGAGGCGCCAGCACCAGAATGGCGCTCAATGCGTCCATGAAGCAGCCTGCTACCAGGAGAAGGGCATTCACACCGATCAGGAAGGCCGTCTTGCTTGCAATCGATGCCGCAAGCAGTGTGACGAGCCGCTGAGGGACCTCTTCGAAGGTCATGTACTTGTTCAGGCTGACTGCAAACACGAGGATCAGGAAAAGCGTGCCCAGAAGCTCGGCCGTCTCGGCAAGCACGGATGGAAGTTGAGAGAACTTGAGCTCGCGGTGGATCGCAAACTCAACGGCAAGCGCGTAGGCAACTGCAATGGCTGCTGACTCGGTTGCCGTAAAAAATCCTGAGTAGATGCCGCCCAGGATCATGGCGGGCATGAGCAGGGCAAACACGCCGTCTTTGAGGGCGGAGGCCAGTTCTGCCGGACTGAAGCTTCCGCGAGGCAGATGCCTGCCACTGAAGGCTGCGTAGCCCATGAGGAGGATTGTGAGCACGAGGCCCGGGCCCACGCCTGCGATAAAAAGGTCGTTTACCGACACGCCAGCCATGATGGCAAAGACGATCATGGGGATCGATGGAGGGATAATGATGCCGAGCGTACCGCCCGCGCTGAGCAGTCCCAGCGAAAGCGTATCAGGGTAGGAGGCTTTTCGGAGCGCCGGGTAGAGCACCCCGCCGATGGCAATGAGAGTGACAGGAGATGAGCCCGAGATCGCTGCAAAGATCGCGCACGAGAGCACGGCAGCCACCGCAAGCCCTGCCGGCACTGGAGCGGTGATCGCGGTCGCGACCCGGATCAGGCGCCTGGCGATCCCGCCCTGGGTCATGAGGTTTCCGGCCAGTATGAAAAGAGGAATCGCAAGAAGCAGGTCTTTATTGGCAGCAAAGTAAATGTCTTCGATCATCCCCGAGATCTCGCCGTCGCCGAGAAACCGGTAGCAGTAGGCGGTGACCGAGCCGAGGATCACAAAAAGCGGCTGGCCGAGCAGGAGCAGGGCCACGATGAGTAGCACGAGTCCGAGCGCCGTCATTTCAAGTCCTCGATCGATGCCATCGGCCGCAAGCCCGACAACCAGCCGTAGGCGAGGTGGCGGATGGCCATGGAGCCAAAGGTCCAGGGGAGTACGGCCTGCGAGATCCAGAGCGGGACTCCGGTGACGACTCCCACTTCTCCCATGGTGCGGCTCTGGGCCACGTAGTGAAACGAGACCCAGGCAAGCCCGGCACAGAAAACGCCTGTGACGATCTCCGAGAGGGCTTCAATCCAGGGCCTGAGAGCCACGGGCCAGAGCTTCAGGGCGGCTTCGGCCTTGAGATGGGTGCCTTTTCCTGAGGTGAGTGCTGCGCCCAGAAATCCCCCCCAGATCATGAGGTCGATGGCAAGCTTCGGACCCATGGCAAAGCTCTGATGGGCAAGCTCGCGAAGCGCGATGTCAGCCAGCACCAGAGCGGTCATGAGGCCGAAGGCCGTGAGTGCAACCCAGCGCTCCCACTTCTGGAGGCTTGCAAGAAAGCGAGCCGTCATTTCTTTTTCCGGGCGACGTAGGCCTTCTTGCCTTCCTGCACGAGTTCATAGATCCGGCGCGACTCACCCCCGAGCTGAGGCACGATCTCCTGCTCGTAGCCCGCCACGGCCGCCTTGAAGGCGAGCCTTTCGTTCGGTGCGAGTTCGAGGACCTTGACGCCTGAGTCTTTCAAGATCGAAAGCAGCTGCTCACTGAGCGCACGCACTGCCTTGCGGGAGGCTGGCGCCATGGCGTTGCCCTGGCCCATCAGGATCTTTCGTTCCGATTCAGAGAGCTTGTCCCAGGTGGCCTTGCTGAAGACGATCGCTCCGGGCTGGTAGATGTGGCGCGTGACTGAGTAATGCTTGATTCCGGTGTTGAGCTCGGCTGCGAGTGTGAAGAGCGGCGTATTGTCAAAGCCCTCGATCAGTCCCGTCTGCAGCGAGGAGAGCACTTCGGTGATCGCAAGTGGAACGGGGTTTGCCCCGATCTTCTTCCAGTAGCCCAGGTGCGCCTTGCTCTCCTGCGAGCGGATCTTGAGTCCCTTCAAGTCAGCCGGAGTCAGCACGGGCTTGGAGCGGGTGGCGATGTCTCGCCAGCCGTTTTCGGCCCAGGTCACCAGCACGAGTCCCTTTTGTTCAAAGAGCTTTCGAAAGGGCTCAAACAGATAGTTGTCGAGAATGAAGTCCGCTTCTTCGTTATTCTCGAAGATGAAGGGGATCTCGAGCACGTCAAGCTCGGGGATCGCGCTTGCGAGCGCCCCCGTGCTGAAGCCTCCGCCCTGGATCCTGCCCCGGCGAACTCCCTGCAGGATCTCGAGCTCTCCTCCGAGCTGGCCTCCGAGATAGAGCTTGATCTCAAGTGAGCCCGAGCTCTCAGTTGAGACACGCTTTTGGATGGCCTTGAGCTCGTCAGACCAAGGGGTGTTGTCCGGTGCCACGGTCCCGAACTTGAGCGGAGTGGCAGCGATGGACAGCATGGCCAGGAGCGCCGATGCAAGCTTCAGCGAACTTGGGGAGAGTTTCCGCGGGGCGAGTGGCTGGCTCATTCAAACAGCTCCTTTTCGCGCTCGAGCATGGCCTTGGCCTTGCGCTGCTCGATTGTGTTCTCGGCCACGAGCTCGGGGATGCCGCTTGCCTTTCCATTGATGACAAAGTTCAGCTCACGGCGAAAGCCTGCGCGATCGCCCTTCTTGGCAAAGACCATCTCGGCGTAAAGCACGTGCGTGCCGAAGTAGTCGTTTGCCGTCTTGAGGCTCTTCTGGAAGTGCTCGCTGCTCTTTTCAAGGCTTCCGCCAAAGAGCTTGGGAAGCGCCGAGTAGTAGACGCCCCAGTAGCGGTGGGTGGCGCCGTAGAAGTAGGTGGGTTCGAGTGCTTCGACGCGCTCAATCATCTTCTTGATGCGGGTCTTGTACTTGAGGGTGGTTGTGATGTTGGAGTTCTTGGCCCACTTGCCGAGGTTCACTGCGGTCCAGTAGATGGCCGGCACTTCGGTGCGAGTCAGCGCATCGAGAGACTCTTCGACGGGCTTCTTTTCGTCCTGAACGAGTTTGCGGAAGGCTGCGTTGGTGGCAAGCGCCTTCTCGCCCCAGGATGTGCCGATTTCCCAGTACTTCTTTTTTTCTTCCATCTGCGCATCGGGGATGTGGCCGTCGGCAAGCAGGTAATAGCCGCGTGCGAGCATGGCCCGCGACTCGAAGTCAGCGGGGTTGGCATTGGCAAGCCTCTCCCAGCCCGAGAGCGCCTGCTCAAGCTCGGCGCGATCGAGGCGCTTGTCCCAGTGGCTCTTGGCATCAGTCGAAAGCTTGCGGACTTCCTTTTCAGAGAGGCTCGAGCCTTCGACGCCCTGATTCCAGCCCACCGTGCGTGTGATTGCACAGCCGGATACCAAGGCAGCGGAAAGGACGAGGATGGGGATCAGCGTGGGTCTCAGTTTCATGGTCTTCACTCTCCTGAAGAGGTTGTTGTGAGTGACTCCATGCTACGGATTTTTTGGCGCTATTCAAACCTTCGTGCGCTGAATGGGGCGGGATCGGTCAGCGGTGTTGCGCCCGTGATCAGGTCGGCGGCAAGCCTTGCGGTGCCCGGAGCGCTTTGAAGTCCAAGCATCTGGTGACCTGTGCAATAGAAGAGGTTCGAGATCCGGGAGGATGGCCCCACGATCGGAACACCATCGGGAGTGCAGGGTCGAAGCCCGCGCCAGATCTCGCGGGCCGAAGCCGGCGTCGGATCATGGTTCGTGCCCGTGCCCGTGAGATCGAGGTACTCGTGTGCGCCCCGGTGGATGGCGGCAAGTCTCGCGGGTGAGATGCTCATGTCCTGATTGACGAGCTCAAGCGTGCCCGCGATGCGAAGGCGCCCGGGAAACGGGGTCACCGCAATCTTTCGTTCGACGATCATGATCGGTTTCGATGGGGCGCGAGCGGCGTTCAGGGTCATTGAATAGCCCTTGCCCCCCAGAATCGGGACCGAAAGGCCGAGCTTCCGGGCGATGCCGGGCGACCACGAACCCGAGGCAAGCACCACGAGTGCGGGCTTGAAGTCTCCCTGGGTCGTGCGCACGCGGGTGATGGCGCCTTGGGGGCCGCATTCGATATCGAATACTTCATGTTCTTCTTGAATGATTCCGCCCAAAGCTTGGAATTCACGGGCGATGGCGAGTGTTGCTTCGAGGGGGTCGATCTGGGCCTCTTCGGGAAAGTAGACCCCGCCCCTGACCACGGGCTTGAGCACCGGCTCGAAGGCAAGGAGCTCGTCGCGATCCAGCCAGCGCCCGGGGATCTGCTGCCTGCTCATGAGCTCCATTTCAGATCGCGCCGAGGCAAGCCCGTCATCCGTCGAGCTCACCATCAGCAGCCCGCGCTTTTCGAACGAAAGGGCCTGGGGTGCCCGCGAGGCGAGCTCGGAGTAGAACTCAAGGCTGTACTTCGAGACCGCAGTCAGGACCTCGATGGAACGCAGCATCTTGCGGCGGTTCATCGAAAGGGTGAAGCGCCAAAGCCAGCGAGCCAGGGTCAGGCTGGGGGCGGGGTGGATATGGAGGGGGCTTGAAGGGTCGAGGAGCCAGCGGATGGATTTGAGGAGCATGCCCGGCTGCGGAAGCGGCATGGCAAAGCAGGGGGTGACCCAGCCTGCGTTTCCGAGCGAGCAGCCCTGGCCGATGCGGCCTCTTTCGATGAGCCGGACCTGGCGGCCCCGGGACTGCAGCTCGCGGGCGATGGTCACACCCGTGATTCCGCCACCGATGACCAGCACGTCACAATCTGAGTTCATGAGAACTGGGAGACTAATCTAGAACTCGTGTCCCGAATAGGGCTTTGATATACGTTGGGCATGGCCTACGAACCGAAGAAGATCGAGCCCAAGTGGCAGTCCCATTGGGACAAAAACCAGACATTCCGCACCGAAACCCACACTTCAAAGAAGCCCAAGTACTACATCCTCGACATGTTTCCGTATCCGTCGAGCTCGGGGCTGCATGTGGGCCACCCCGAGGGCTATACGGCAACCGACATCCTGGCTCGCTACAAGCGGGCGCGCGGTTTCAACGTGCTGCATCCCATGGGCTGGGATGCCTTCGGCCTTCCGGCCGAGCAGTATGCGCTCCAGACCGGGGTGCATCCGGCGATCACGACTTCCAAGGCGATCGAGACGTTCAAGCGGCAGCTCTCGAGCCTCGGCTTCAGCTACGACTGGAGCCACGAGATCTCGACCTGCGATCCGCAGTACTACAAGTGGACGCAGTTCATTTTCTTGAAGCTCTTTGAAAAGGGGCTGGCCTACCGAAAGGAAGTGCCCGTCAACTGGTGCCCGGCGCTCAAGACCGTGCTTGCCAACGAAGAAGTGGTGGACGGGAAATCCGAGCGCGGGGGACACCCTGTGTTTCGTGTGCCGATGAAGCAGTGGATGCTCAAGATCACGGATTATGCCGAGCGGCTGCTTCGGGATCTCGATCGCCTCGACTGGCCCGAGAGCACCAAGGAGCTCCAGCGCAACTGGATCGGAAGAAGCGAGGGCCTCGAGTGCCGTTTCAAGCTCGAGGGCGGCGGGGGCGAGATTGAGATCTTCACGACCCGGCCCGAC
>CAIOHW010000408.1 GCA_903858195.1 Oligoflexia bacterium
CCCAGGACTGCATGCAAAAGGGTGCGGATGAAAAGCAGATGATGGAAGCCATCCATGTGACTGCTGCGATCCGTGGCGGAGCATCGCTCGTACACGGGGTCCAGATGATGACCTCTGCCGAAAAAGTCTCCATTTGAAGATGATTCCCTCCGAGCAGCGAGCGCACCTCGAGTCAGGCAATTCCAGACTTGCGGGCTTGCCGCGTTTTGATGAACGCCTGAAGGGTGCATCACTCAGTCCGCTTCGGGCCACGGGGATCGACGTGCTTCAGGTCAACGTGGGCAAGCTCTGCAACCAGGCCTGTCGACATTGCCATGTGGATGCAGGTCCCACCCGGCGCGAGATCATGACCCGCGAGACGATGGCCTCGTGCCTTGCCGTGCTTAAGGTCTTGGGCGAGAAGGGCAGGCCCCCCATTCTGGATATCACCGGCGGTGCTCCGGAGATGAACCCGAACTTCAGATGGCTTGTGACCGAGGCGCGCGCGTTGGGAGCAAAAGTGATGGCGAGGTGCAACCTCACGATCATCACGGCGGGGTCTGCGTACGCGGATCTGCCCGAGTTTTATGCTCAAAACGCCGTCCATGTGGTTTCGAGCCTGCCGCATTACTCAGATGGCTGGACGGATCGGCAGCGGGGTAATCACGTCTTTGAAAAGTCGATCGATGCCCTGAAGCGCCTGAACGCCGTGGGCTACGGGCGCGAGGGGAGCGGATTGTCGCTCGATCTGGTGCATAACCCGGTGGGTGCGTTTCTGCCCGGAAACCAGGCGCAGCTCGAGGCCGAGTACCGGCGCGAACTGGCCGCTCGCCATGGCATCGTGTTTAACCAGCTTTACGCGATCACCAACATGCCGATTTCGCGCTTTCTTGAGGCGCTGATCAAGACCGGAAATCTCGAAACCTACCTGGAGAAGCTCGTCGGCGCCTTCAACCCAGCCGCTGCAAGGGGCGTGATGTGCAGGACCCTGCTTTCAGTGTCCTGGGATGGCGGACTTTATGATTGCGACTTCAACCAGATGCTGGAGCTGGGTCTGGTTTCAGGTACCCCGCGTTCGATTGCCGAGCTCGCAGCGCGCCCCGATCGGGTTGCCGATTTTTTGACGCGCGAAATCGCCATCGGCCAACACTGCTACGGTTGCACTGCCGGGGCGGGTTCGAGCTGCGGCGGAACGACCGCCTGATCAGCCGGTCATCCGATGGATCTCCTCGGTCAGTGCCGAGGCGGCCAAGAACTCCTCGTCCGTGATGTTTGCGCGGTCCTGGAAGTTCACGATCAGGGCGATGGCCGTTGCTTTCGGGTCATCTGAGCTTTCAATGCGAGGGACGGCCAGGCGCTTGAAACTCTCCGGAAGGCTTGAAGCCTTCACGGCGGCTGCGATGGACGGGGCAAGGGAAGCCTTCACGGCGATTCATCCAGTGGAAGAACCCAGTCAGGCTTGACCTGGCCCCGGATGTCTTCCATTCGTGCGGCCTCGCGTTCTAGCAGACTCGTGATGCTCTCGCGCTGATCTTCTGCGAGAGGTCGGTTGATGTCGATGGGCTTGCCTTGATGAAGCAGGAGAGTTCCATCCCGCTTCAACACGTGGCCTGAAGAGTCAGTTCTGTAAACGTCATAGCTCGTGAATGAACCGTAGCGCGCGTAGACTCCACCTGTTTTTCCAAAGCGAGCCTCACCGGGAACCGGAATGAAGTCATTTTGCCGCGATCCCAGGCCGCGCTGGGCAAGGATCTCGTCCATCTTTCGGGTGAGCCTTCTGGCCTCTTCGTTGCTCCGAGGGTAGATGGTGATGAACTTGCCGGCCTGAGTGTTGCCATCGGCTCCGGGATTGAGCAGGTATTTTTCGTAGGCCTCGGCGCTTGAGGCCACTTTGTGGGGGACCCCGAGCCTCTTGAGCTCAGGTAGGATCGCCTCGGCCACGTCGGGCGCGGTTTCGACCGTGGCGCTGACATGCAGCTTCCAACCCTGCAGTGGAACCTGCTCTCCACCCGCCCCGTTCCATTGGCGAAAGACCTTGCCCGCATAGTACTCACGATCGGGTGCGATTTCTTCGATCTTGCGCGCTGGGAGTCGCCGGCCAGGAGCGGGGGGCAGGGTCCCGCGGATCTCGGACTTTTTGAAAACGCTTCCAGGTTTGGCGCGTGAAGCGTAGGCACGAAGCTCCTGGCCCTTCCGATTCACCGAGAGAATGTGGTCGATCTGGCCATCGGCGCCGCGGACGACCTGCTTAACTGTGAGATCTGAGTAGGTGTTTCCGCTCTCAGCACTGGTAAACCCGAACGGGTCTCCCGGCTTGATGCCTGCGAACTCTTCCCTGACTGCAGCCGTTCTGAGCGCGACAGGGTTTGGGTCCTGCCCGGCTGCGAAGCGTCGGGCAAGCTCGGAGGGGTCGCCACACTGTCCGGCCCACGCTGAAAAAGCCTGTGAGGCGGCCAGGGTCGCAGCAAGCGCAAGCCCGGGCAGGTTGTGTGTCCAAGTGAGGGTTCGCATCCCAGATTTTTTATCGGCATCCGGGCGCGGAGGTCTGAGAGAGCGGTGCTAGGAGCCTGCGTCAGGGAACCGTCACTCGGGTGAGTGCTGGGGTCTTGGCGCGATAGCGCTTATGGACGAGCTCAAAAAGGTTGTCGCCGACGCTCGTGAGGGCGAAGTACTCCTCCGGGTCGAAGCTTGCCATGACCGGGCCTGTTGCGCCCCCAGAGGCGCCCTCCGGGCCAGCAAAGCTCTGCTGGGTGGCACGCAGAGACGCCTGACTGTCAGCTCCCCCGGCCCAGCCCTTGCCCTTGAATAGACCATCGGCAAGTTTGGAGGCAGCTTTTCCGGCCGCAGCCGCAGCACCCGACACGTAGGCACCCGCCGAGTCCAGAAGACCCGCCCTGGGATCGCGAAGTTCTTCGGATTTTGTTGGGGTGAGTGCGAGCTTGAAGTTCCCACCTCCGCCCGTTGCGGCTCCCGAGCCCGAACCCTCGCTCGAGTCGCCGAGGCCCCCGATCACGTTGAGACTGCCGGAGGTGATTTTTCCGCTGGGGCTAAGCACGTTCTCGGTCACGACCCCCAGAGTGGCCGCGTTCTTGTTGGTTCCTCCCGGTGCGATGCCGGCAGGAGCGGAGTCTTCAAGGTTGTCGATGTTTTGGAGCGTGTTGACCAGAGCGGTGGCGGCACTCACCGCCTGTCCCTGCGCACTGGCGACCTCGGTGGATCCCGGGGGGCCTGGATTGGGGCAGGAGGCGGGAGGATTAGAACCGCAGCACGCCGCATCGGCCGAGCCTCCGCCCGAAAGGGGGCAGCTCCCCGAGGTGTCGGGTGGCTGGCTTCCTCCCGTTCGGTCACAGAGGTCCACCCATTCCCAGAGCTCGCACCAGAAGCAGACGACATGATTGAAGGCGTTCGATGAGTTGCGGCTGCACCATTTGAGGCTCGCGTGCGCCGCATCGGGAAGCAGCAGGGCAAGCAGGAGCACGAGAAGGGCGAGGGCTCGATGGCGCATCATGGCAGCTCTCCGATCTGCTGGTCGGCAGCTTCACGCGCAAGCGCGCCGATGCGCTGGGGATAGTTTCGTTTGTAGCAATCCATGATGTACTCGCTACCGCTCGCGTTGACGCACTCATTGAAGATCTGTTGTGCGAGGTTCGGGTTTTCAACCCGGGTTTGGAGCGCCGACGAGGCCAGGTACATGTACTCGGCGGTACGTGCCATCATCAGGCGCTGGAAAAACTCGGCCAACCGCCGTGCCGCCTCGGTCGAATAGCACATGAGCTGGGTCTGGCTTCGCGCGGGAGTGCCAGAGGGTGTAGGCGCACCCGCGATCTCCTTGCCGCAGCGCTCGGCCTGATCGCGGGTGACCTTGATGGCCGAAACTCGTGCGTAGAGCTGCTCGTACTGTTGTACGAGGGGATTGTTTCGAAACACCGGGCCTTCCGAGAGCGTTCCCTCGCGCATCTCGCGAATCACCTGCTTCATCGCGCGCTCGCGTAGATAGACATGGCTCAGGCCGGCATAGAAGCCTGCTTCGGCTTTCGCGTTTCGAGTGACGAGCCTCGCCTGCATGCAGGTCGGAAACCGGATTCTCGTGAATCCGAGATTAATGCTCACCCAGCAACCACCCCCTGCGCTCATGTCGGCATAGGGTCCGCAGGAGCGTCCGGTTTTTTCGGTGACCTGGGTCTCGGGCTGGCGGTTCTGAAGCTCGGTTGCAAGCGGGTTACAGGCATACTCGAGTTTCTTGGGAGTGGTGGCGACGCTCGGGCGTTCGGGGTTGTCCGGGTTGAGATCGGCGGGATCAAACCCTTCTTGAATGGCCTCGAACTTGTGGGTGAGGTCGTCTTTCAGGACGGTCTCGGTCGCAGCAAAGAATGCCTCGCACTCGGGGAGCGCCGAGGCGGCCTTTGAGGCGGTATCTCGGGAGCAGGGGCTTCTGAGCTCGGCATGTGCCGACGGCACGCACAGGTAGAAGCAAATCCCCAGCAACCCAAGCACACGCCGGGAGCGAGAAAAACTCTGATCCATTCCCCCCCAAGTCATCCCTTTCAGGGTTCCATGGTGCTTCCTGTTTGACAAGGTGCGCCACTGGTCCGGATGATGGCGGTATGAACTCTCGGAGAAACCCACTGAGATTCGCGCCCATCGCGCTCTCCTTAGCTGTGTCTCTGGTGACACAGCTTGCGCATGCTGCTCCCAAGACTTCGCCCAAGGCTCCCGAGGTGCAGATGCCGCCCGAAGTGCTTGAGGCGATTCGCAACGCCTATGCCGAGGCGGCCCGAACCGGAAAGCCCTCTGCGGGGCGCGACGCCGTCATCGAGGCCTCGCAAAAGGATGGGCGCAGGCGTGCCGAGGAGTCTGCAAAGCTGATCCAGAAGATCGAGCCGAGCGGCGCTGGGGCAGGACAAGCGGTTGAACCCCCCATGACCGAAGAGGAGACTCAAAAGATCCGTGAGCTTCGAAGCAGCGGAAAACTCACGCGTGAAAGCGTGGGACTTCCGCCGGTTGCAAAAGCGTCAGCAGAAATGCCGAGCCCCCAGCCCAAGGGGGCTTCAAAACCCAAGACTGCACCGCAACCCCGGGCGGTGACAGAGAAGGCTGCCCCCGTGATCGAAAACTCAAGCGGCCCGCAGGAGATCGTGTTTCCCGGGAAGGCTAAGCCTTGATCCGCTTCATCTCCGGGTCGTACATGGGCTTGAGTGACACGGTGGCAGGGTAGAGCTTGTTGTTGATCTCAAGCTCCCACTTGCCCGCATCGAGCCAGGCCTGGTCGATCTTTTCAGCATCGCCTTCGATCATGGCAAGGCCCACGGCACCTCCGAGCGTGTGGCCGTAGGAGGCCGCACGCACATAGCCCACGGCTTTGCCGTTACGCCTGACGATCTCGGCGTGGAACAGCATGGGCTCGGGGTCTTTGCACATGACCTGCACGAGCCTTCGGGTGAGGGGGGCTGCCTTCTGCGCCACGGCCTTGTCTTTGCCGATGAAGTCGGCCTTTTTGAGATCGACCGCAAAGCCAAGACCCGTCTCATAGGCGTTATCGGTGTTGTCGATGTCATGGCCGTAGTCGCGGTAGCCCTTTTCCATGCGCAGCGAGGCCAGGGCCTTGAGGCCTGCGTGCCTGAGCCCCATGTCGGCCCCCTTGGCAACGATCAGGTCGTAGACGTGGGTCGCCTGCTCGGAGGGAATGTAGAGCTCGTAGCCGAGCTCGCCCAGGTAGGTGATGCGAACGCAGAGCACGCGCGCAAAGCCCATGTCGATCTCGCGAGCGGTCCTGAAGGGGAACGCCTCGTTTGAAAGATCGGCTGAAGTGAGTTGC
>CAIOHW010000409.1 GCA_903858195.1 Oligoflexia bacterium
CGGGAGCACCGGGCCAGCGGATCATGCATGGTGCTCGAACGCCGCCTTCCCATGTCGTGCCCTTGTCACCTCGGAAGGGACTCGTGCCACCTTCGGGCCACATGTATTGATAAGCACCGTTGTCCGTGACGTAGACAACGATCGTGTTCTTGTCGAGGCCGGTTGATTCCAGCTTCGCGAGAAGTTCCCCGACGTGGCCATCGTGTTCGGCAAGAGCGTCGCCGTAAACATCTTCGCGTCCAGCCCTAGACTTACCTCGAACCCCGTCTTTAAAGTGGAAGAACACATGCAGGCGAGCGGCACAGTGCCAGAGGAAAAACGGCTGCTTGTCCTTTGCCTTGCGATCCAGAAAATCGACCGACTTCGCCACGATCTCATCGTCGAAGGTTTCCATTCTCTTCGTGGTCAATGGGCCTTCGTCTTTCGTCGGACCATCGGCCGTTCCGGAAATGACTCCGCGAGGATCGAACTTCTTTCGAAACTCCGGATTCGTTGGGCGATCGGGATCTTCCAGGTCTTCATTGCCGTTGAGATGGTAGAGGTTGCCGAAGTATTCATCGAAGCCATGACGGTGTGGCAGATGCTCTTCAAGATCACCGAGATGATTCTTGCCGAATTGAGCCGTGGAGTAGCCTTTCGACTTCAGGATCTCCGCCAGTGTGATGTCTTCCTTTTGCAGTCCGGCAGGTGAACCCGGCGTACCGACGGTTGTCAATCCGGTCCGAACCGGAAGCTGGCCGGTCAGAAACGCCGCGCGGCCTGCCGTGCAGCTGGGTTGCGCGTAGAAGGAAGTCAGTCGAATTCCTTCCTTGCCGATGCGGTCTATGTTCGGCGTTTTCACTCCCATGATGTCACCGCCGTAGGAAGCGACATTCATCCAGCCAACATCGTCTCCCATGATCACGAGGATGTTGGGCTTCGGTTGGGCCTGAACGGGTTGCGGATCACTCACCGCGAGTGCAAACAGGACCAATGACAGACGGATCAAGCGGATTCGATTCACGACTTTGTTCCTCGACTATGAACTGAGGTTTGAGTGCTTTAGTCTAAAGTCGAACACACAGACAGGCATGAGTAAAATTACTCAAATCGCGACGACTTAGGAACACTCCCCCAATGGCTTCTCGACGTTCAATGCATTGAAATCACAACCCGAAACGTCAGTGAGGGGTTTTGGGGCAAAACTTTCCGAACGCGAAATCGCAATCCCTCACTGACGTTTCGGGTTGTGACGTAGGCAAATGCGCAAATTCAAAGCTGACACTTCGGGTTGGGATAGAAGGAACTTGTTTACGGTCTGTTTATTGTGGCAAGCTCTCCCACGTCGCTTTTCCGTCTGAACCGTTCGCCGCACGCGTTCAATCGGCGGCGATGATCCCGTGTCTCAGGGCATACTGCACAAGGTCAGCCGTGGTTTCGAGGCGGAGCTGAGCCATGATGCGAGCTTTGTGGTTTTCCGCAGTACGCGGTGAAATGTGAAGACTTGCTGCGACTTCGCGAGCCGAGTTTCCTTCGGCAAACAGCTGCAGGACCTCACGCTGTCGGGACGTCAGCGATGGCGACGTGATCGAAACGGTTCTTCGAGTCTTCAGTTCCTGGAGGCCTGCTTCGATTTCGCTGGTCACGTAGACGCCGCCGCTTAGAGCTGTCCGAATCGCCTCCAGTAACTCGGTGCTCGCCGCATGCTTCAGCACGAAACCAGAAGCGCCCAGCGCGAGGGCTCGAGCTGCGTAGGTTGCGTCCTTGTGCATCGTCAGAAAGACAACTTTGGAGGGACAACCGAGATCTTTCAGCTGCGAGATGGCGTCGAGTCCATTCAGGTACGGCATGCTGATATCAGCCACGATGATCTCCGGAGCCAGACGTATCGCCGCTTCGACCAGCTTCCGTCCGTCATCAACGATTCCCACCAGGTCGAATTCCGGAGTCAGGATCGCGCGCAATCCTTCGACTACGATGCGATGATCATCGGCCAGCAACAGTCGCGCAGGAGTCATGCTGCGTCCTCCGGCAGCGGTACCTGAACTTCAATGCTGACTCCGGATCCCGGAGCTGAACTGATCACGATGGTGCCTCGAACCAGTCGGGCGCGTTCCTTCATGCTGGACATCCCCAGACCCTGTCTCTTTGCGACTTCCAGCGGATCGAAGCCACCTCCGAAATCACGAATGCTTAGGTAGATGAACTCGGCATCGGAGTTCAGTTCGACGATCACGCGGTCAGTACCGGA
>CAIOHW010000410.1 GCA_903858195.1 Oligoflexia bacterium
TGAAGGTCGACCGAAGGGCGTTCGAGAGCATCCTCAAGAACGTCGCGCAAAATGCGATTCTCCATGGCAGCGCGCAAAACCTCCACCTCGACGCCATGTCGGGCGCGGACTCCCGGGTACGCCTGCTCATCGAGGATGACGGCTGCGGATCCCAGCTCGAGGCGCACAAGATGGGTGTGCTCTTTTCAAGACCCGGAAGAACTTCGCGAAACGGAATCGGACTCTACCTCGTGCGAAAGTTCGCCGATCGAATGGGAGGAGAGGCTCGCTTCATCCCCAAGGGAACGCGCGGGTTTGGAGTCGAGCTCGATCTCGAGGGGAGGCTCAAGTGAGTTCACTGCTCCTTCTTGAAGATGATCGCTCGCTCGGTGCGACCCTGAAGGAAGGGCTCGAATCGCGCGGCTTTGCCGTGAGCTGGGCCCGCGACTGCGCCGAAGCCCGGCGCCTGCTTTCGAGTCGGGGGCCTGATGCGGAGCCGGGTGCTTTCGACCTTGCGATCCTGGACGTGAGCCTGCCGGATGGCTCGGGATTTGATTTGGCAGGCGAGATCCGCAAGCAGCAGGAGTTTCCCTTCCTGTTTATGACAGCCCTCAACTCCGCCGAAAACCGGCTGGCGGGATATGAGCTCGGAGCCGAGGAGTTCATCCCCAAGCCATTCCACTTCCGCGAGCTCCTGATCCGAATCGAGCACGTGCTCAAGACCCACGGCTCGCGCACTCGCTCACGCATCCCGCTTCCGGCAGGCACGCTCGACCTCGACAAGATGTGCCTCGAGCATCCATCGGGCAGCACGAGTTTCATCGCTCTTCGCGACTTCCGCGTGCTGAAGCTCCTGATCGAGCAGGCGCCGCGGCCCGTATCGCGCGATGAGATGCTTGACCTGATCTGGGGCGAGGACCAGTTTCCCACCCAGCGCACGGTCGACAACTGCATCGTCAGGCTGAGGCAACTGCTCGAAGATACCGAGGGTCGCCTGATCCGCTCGGTGCGAGGCATGGGCTACCAATGGACACAAGAAGGTGACGCAGAATGAATTCCCGATTTGAGGCTGCACTCAGGCGCGAGTCCCAGGCCATACCCCCGATCTGGATGATGAGGCAGGCGGGCCGATACCACTCCCACTACCAGCGGCTGCGCAAGCAGCACGGCTTCATGGAGCTTTGCAAAAAGCCCGGGCTTGCCGCCGAAGTGGCCCTGGGGCCGATCGAGGACTTCGATTTTGATGTCTCGATCCTATTCAGCGACCTGCTTTTTCCACTCGAGGCCCTGGGCATGGGCCTCGATTACGACCTGGGTCCTCCGCGCCTGGGCTTCTCGCTCGAAATGGCCTCGCTCGGAAGACTTCGTCGGATGGAGGATGCGCTCCCGCACCTGCACTTCCAGGCCGAAGCCGTGCGCGAGACCCGGCGCCTCCTGCCATCCACCAAGAGCCTGATCGGGTTCGTGGGCGGACCCTGGACCCTCATGGGCTATGCCGTGGACGGATCGCATTCGGGTGGGCTTGCGCGCACCCGCGATCTCGCACCGAGCCTGCTCCCCCCCTTTTTCGAGCAGCTCGTGCCGCTTCTCGATCGCAACATCGCACTCCAACTGGACGCAGGCGCAGAGGTGGTGCTCATCCTCGACACGGCCGCAGGCGAGCTCTCCCCGGCACAGTGGAAGGACTGGGTCCTGCCTTCGCTCGCTTCGCTGGCGCGATCGCACCCCAAGCGCGTCGGCTACTACATGCGTGGAGGCACTCCATCGCACTGGGCAGCGCTTCATGATGCGGCACTCCCGCTTGCCGGAATCGGCTTTGACTCGGCTCTCTCCATGCCCGAGGCGCTGAGCCACGCCCGCGGCTTCGTTCAGGGAAACTTCCACCAGGAGCACATGACGCTCGATGAATCGTCGTTCCGCCGCGAGCTCGATCGCTGGCTTGAACCCATTGCAGCACTCAAGCCCGAGGATCGACGGGGCTGGGTCTGCGGATTGGGGCATGGCCTCACTCCTCAGGCGCGCGAACAGAACGTGCGCACGTTCGTGAAGACCATCCGAGAAAGGCTTGCATGAGCTCGCAGATGAATTTCAGGGAACTGGTTCGAAAGTACGACATTCCTGCGCCCCGTTACACGAGCTACCCGACGGTTCCCTGCTGGGAGCAGGCCCCCGACGCAGCCGAATGGACCGCCTCCGTACGGAGCACCCTCCAGCAGCACGGCGAGCGCGGCTGGTCGCTTTACCTGCACATTCCCTTCTGCGAGTCGCTTTGCACGTTCTGCGGCTGCAACACTTCGATCACCCGCAAGCACGAAGTCGAATCGCCCTACGTCGAGCAGGTGCTCGCGGAATGGAAGAGCTACCTTCAAAAGGTGCCGGAGCTCCGTGAGCGCCCCCTTCAAGTGCTCCACCTGGGGGGCGGCACTCCGACTTTTCTGTCTCCCGAAAACCTCAGGCGCCTGATTGCGCCGATCCTTGAGTCCACGCGCCGGACCTCCCAGTTCGAGGGATCGGTCGAAGTGGATCCGCGACGGACCACCCGGGCCCACCTCGAGATGCTCCGCGAGCTTGGCTTCAATCGCGTCTCGCTCGGCGTGCAGGATCTCGACCCGGAAGTGCAGCGTGTGATTCACCGCAATCAGACGCTTGAGCAGACGATTGCGATCACCGAGGCTGCGCGCGAGCTCGGATATGTCTCCGTCAACTGGGACCTGATCTACGGACTCCCGCTGCAGACCCTCGAAAAGATCGAGCGCACGGTCGAGGCAACCCTCCAGGCCAAGCCCGATCGCATCGCGCTTTACAGTTTTGCACTCGTCCCATGGATCAAGCCCCAGCAGCGCATCTTCAAGGACAGCGACTTGCCGGTGGGCGAGGAAAAGCGCGCCCTGTACGAACGGGCCCGCGGACTTCTGCTCGAAAAGGGTGGCTACCGTGAGATTGGCATGGACCACTTCGCGCTTCCCACCGACGGACTCAGTCGCGCGATGGATCGGGGCGATCTGCATCGCAACTTCATGGGCTATGTTGACCATCGCACCGACCTGCTGCTCGGGCTCGGGGTCAGCGCGATCAGCGAGACACCGCGCCACTTCCATCAAAACGAGAAGGTCCTGAACCTGTACTCCCAGCGGGTGCTCTCGGGTGAGATTCCCACCCATCGCGGACATTCGCTCACCGATGAGGATCGCGAGGCGCGGGAGCAGATTCTCACCCTCATGACCCGATGGGAGGTCGAGATTCCGTCCCGTGAACAGCGCGAGGGCCTTGCGCAGATGCTCTCGGAGATGATCACCGACGGACTCGTGCGGCTCGAAGGCCAAAAGCTCAGCGTGCTGCCGGAGGGTAAACCCTTCCTGCGCAATGCCTGCATGGCGCTGGATCGCAGGCTGCGCGCCCGCCAACCGCAGGCCAGGGTATTCTCGCAGTCGCTGTGATCGCATGAACGACCAACACCGCCCAAACCTGCGCAGCATTCAGGTCATCGGAGCCGGCTTCACGGGCACGCTGGCAGCGTTCCTGCTTGCCGAGCGCGGCCACCGTGTCACGGTGATCGACGCCTCGGAACATCCCGGGGGCCTCATCTCGACACTCCCGCACCCGCGAGGAGACATCGAGACGGCGGCAAACGGCTTCATCGCCCATCCGCTTTTGGAACGTGTGGCCGACGAAATCGGCGTGAAGCTCGTGCCCGCATCGAAAGTCGCTCGCAAGAATCGCTTCATCTGGAGTGTGGATCCCGCCAAGCCGGGCCGCCAGTCCTGGCCCCTCACCGTGGGCGAGTCCATCGGCATGGCCTTTCGCCTCCTTTGGAACCTCGCCACCGGCCGAATGGCCCCGCGTCCCCTGGAGACGCTCGAGGCCTGGGGTCTGCGGACGATCGGCCGCCCGGCCACCCGGAAGGTTCTCTCGACTGCCGTGCTCGGAATCTACGCCTCGCCCGTCTCGGTGCTGTCGGCAAGCCTGGTCGTGGGGCGTTTCTTTAAAAAGTCCGGCTCAGCCACCACCGCCGTCGAAAAAAAGGCTCGCCCCAAACTTCGCGGCACGGTGGCCCCGGAGCGAGGCATGGGCGAATGGTTTACGAAGATGCGCATGCATCTGGATTCGAGGGGCGTGAAGTTTGTCACGCGACACGAGCCCGAACTCGAGGCCACCCCACTGCCAAACCCCACCGAGACCTGGATCTGCACTTCGGCCCCCGAAGCGGCAAGGCTCACCCGCAAGGTCGCCCCTGAACTCTCCAGGCAGCTCTCGGAGATCCAGCTTCTCCCCATCGTCACTGCCTCACGCTTTTCAGACTCATCGCCCCAAGATCCCGCAGGCTTTGGCTGCCTCTTTCACCTCGAGGCGGGATTCAACAGCCTTGGCGTCCTCTGGAGCTCGGATATTTTTCCGCACCGATTTGCCCGCGGCACCCGGGCCGAGACGTGGATCCTGAAGGGCGATGCGCTCTCGGACGACGAGATCCTCGATCGGGTTCAGCGCGACCGCAGTAGACTTTCGGGCTCTGGCCCTACTGCGCGCGATACCCCATGCGAGATCAAGATCACCCGCTGGCCCAAGGCCTTTCCCCTCTATGATATCGCACTGGAGAGGACGCTTGCATCGCTCCCCCGCCCGCCCGATGGGATCGTGCTCTGCGGAAACTACCTGGGAAGGCTTGGGCTTTCGCAGATCGCCTTACAGGTTCAGGAAAAAGTGGAGGAGCTCCCCTCATGAAACACGACGCCCGATTCCAGTCCGCATCCGCGCGCCGCGGGGCGCTTCTGATCAACTTAGGCACCCCGGATGAACCCACCACCTCTGCCCTCAGGCGCTACCTTCGGGAATTTCTCTCCGATCCGGATGTGATCGACATCCCCGCACCCCTGCGCTTCTTACTCGTCAACTGCGTGATCGTGCCCTTTCGTTCGCCGAAGTCCGCCCACGCCTACCGCGCGATCTGGGGTCAAAACGGATCACCGCTGCGTCACTTCACCGGCTCGCTGCACGAAAAAACGGCAGCCGCCCTGCAGGCAAGCGGCATCGCGCTGGACTGGGCGATGCGCTATGGCAATCCCGGCATTGGTCCGGCCCTCGAGCGCATGAGGAGCCTCGGAGTCGAGGAGCTGACACTCCTGCCGCTCTACCCGCAGTTTGCCCAGAGCACGGTGACCAGCACCCTCACCCATGTGAACCGACTCCTGTCGCAGATGGGCTGGAGTCCGCGCCTTCGCGTGATCGAACCCTTCTACCGTGATCCGGGTTTCATCGAGGCACAGGCCTCCCTCATCCGCCCGCTGCTCGAAGACAAGCACCTGCTCCTGAGCTTCCACGGCATTCCCGAGCGCCACATCACCCGAAGCTCGCCCGATTGCGGAAGCTGCCTGCCGCGTGCGGCCTGTGAAAAACTGGAGCACGCGCTCTGCTACCGCGGCCAGTGCTACGAGACGGCGCATCTGATCGCCCGCGCACTCGGGCTTCCGCCTTCGCGCTATTCCATTTCATTTCAATCGCGCCTCGGCCGCACGCCCTGGATCCGCCCATTCACCGACCACCATCTCGAGGAGCTGGCTTCCCGGGGGGTGAAGCGCCTCGTGGTGACCTGTCCGTCGTTCGTGTCCGATTGCCTCGAAACGCTCGAAGAGATCGGCGTGCGCGAGCGCGAACGATTCATGGGCTTGGGCGGAGAGAGCCTGGATCTCGCTCCCTGTGTCAATGACTCCGAGGCTTGGAGTTCGACCGTGGCAAAAATGATCATGAAGGAGGCTTCAGATGCTGGAACGCCCGCGACGCAATAGACGGTCTGCATTCATCCGCGAGCTCATGCGCGAGACCACGGTACTGCCAAGTGACCTGGTGCTCCCGCTCTTCATTCGCGAAGGAAGTGGCGTGCGCGAGGAGCTCAAGTCCATCCCCGGAAATTTCCGGGTGAGCGTGGACGAGGCCTGCCGCGAAGCGGAGCGGGCCATGGAAAAGGGGATCCGCGGGCTCGCTCTATTCCCCGTCATTCCTGAATCCAAGAAGGACCGCCTTGCACGCGAGTCGGCCAATCCCTCGGGACTCGCCCCTGAAGCGATCCGTGCGCTCAAGGCCCGCTTTCCCGAGCTCGTGCTCTTTGCAGATGTCGCGATGGACCCCTATTCCAGCGACGGCCATGACGGCCTCGTGGAGGGTGGAAAAATCGTGAACGATTCGACTCTTCCCATCCTCTGCAACCAGGCCCTTTGCCTGGCCGAAGCGGGCGCCGACTATGTGGCCCCATGCGACATGATGGATGGTCGCGTGGGCGCCATCCGCCGTCACCTCGACTCAAACGGACGCGAGGAGACCGGGATCCTTTCCTACACGGCCAAATACGCTTCCTGCCTGTATGGTCCCTTTCGCGAGGCGCTCGATTCGGCCCCCCGATTTGGCGACAAGAAAACCTACCAGATGGATCCGGCCAATCGCCGCGAAGCCCTTCGCGAAGCCAGGCTCGATGCGGCCGAAGGCGCCGACCTTCTCATGGTGAAGCCGGCACTCTCCTATCTCGACGTGATCTCTGACCTCTCGAGGGCGGAGCTCCTACCGGTTGCGGCCTATCAGGTGAGCGGAGAGTACGCGATGATGCACGCAGCCGCCCGAAACGGTTGGCTTGACCTCGACCGTGCGATCCACGAATCGCTCACGGCCATCAAGCGCGCA
>CAIOHW010000411.1 GCA_903858195.1 Oligoflexia bacterium
CAGCCATCGTGGCTGGTCATTCGGAAGCTCATGTTCGGCTCAAGTCGCCATGAGCTGTCAGCCTGATCGCCGGACGAACGGGGCCATCCGCAAAGCCTCCTGACCCCGGCACCCACGAAGATCGCGGGCATCGACTCGAGTCGGCTGCCGTCCCAACAACTTCTTGCTGACTGAAAACTGAGAACTGACGACTGACAAACTGGCCCACTGTGAAACAGTGCGGCACCGAGCCGCCGGCACTCAACATCTAGTCACTGCGACTCCTCCGGTGTATTCTTCCTCGGTGCGGAGCGTGGCTGAAGATTCCCGTGAGGAGATCGACTCGTGACCTTTTTGTTTCGAACGTTGGCGTTGGGGCTGTTCCTGTCCAGCGGAGCTTTGGCCGCCGTGGCCGAAGATGCCAAGCCAGCCTCGGTCGCAGCTGCGGAGGCACTTTCCGCGGAAGAGCAGGCCTTTGCGGACCTGCTGACCGGAGCCGATCTGGTCGGCTCATTTACGGTGGATGGGAAGGAAACGGACCTGAAACAGGATCGCTACTCCATCACCAAGGCGACCAAGCTGAAGGGGAATACCTGGGCCATTCACGCGCGGATCAAGTACGGCGAGGTCGACATCACGGTCCCGGTGGCTGTGCAAGTCAACTGGGCCAAGGACACTCCGATCCTGGCCGTCAGTGACCTGAAGATCCCCGGGCTGGGAAGCGAATTCGGCTCGCGGATCCTGTTCCACGGCGACCGATATGCCGGAACATGGCAGCATGGCAAGGTGGGCGGACATATGTGGGGCCGCGTCGAACGTACCCCACCGCCTGCTCCCAAATAGCAAACTTTCGAAACCTATCCGTAGCGGATTTCGTCAGAAATCTGAGGTCTATTCAGTCACGTCACCGGGGCAGACAAAAGTCTGCCCCGTGACCTCAATGTGCCAACAACCGCTGGCGAATCGCCTGCAGCCTCGAAGAAATGGTATTGGATCGAGAAACCAACCCAGCCTGCCGGACTTCGAATTCGGCAGCCGCCACTTCCACATTGGACTGGAACTGAAGCACCTCGCAACGGATCTGAACGATTTCATCGCGAAGAGTCACAGTGGGTTTCATGAGGGCGCTCATGGCTGCCTCTCCTCGTGGATTCGCAGAACCAGCGACTCACAGTGAGTTGCCACGATCCTTGATCTCCACGAATCGAATCGGCAAAGACTGCCGCACTAATTCGGCAATTGGGGACTCTCGGTAAGATATTCCGGATAGCTAAGGTCCTTCGATTGCGCAAACGGTTTCACCTGCACAATCGACACTGCGCTTGCGGCGTAGGGACTTTCGGAAGCGACTCCGGCCATGTTGGGCGGAAGACGCCCTACCAACGCGCGAATCGTCAGAGACGGAACAGTTCGCGACCCCGTCTTCCGATGAATCAAATACCATGAAGCCCGCACGGAAGATGGCCGGACTGCTGCTCCTGTTGTTGACGACAGGCTGCTGCCATTTCACAGAGCGGCTCTGCGACCGGGTCGATCGCTTTTCCGATCGCGAGCCCTGTTTGGATCACTGGTACAACCCGCACTGGGACCTGACCCGCGAATACCGCCCCGATGGCGGCGACCACTGGCTCTTCCGCCGGTGTGGCTGCGAATGCGAACCGTGCCGGTAACGGATCACCGTAGCATGGGCGTCCCGCCCATGATCCAATTCCCTTCAATCTCAACCTGAATCAGAATCCCCTTGCTATCGGGCTTTTCAGTAGTGGCTCAGTTTCATCAGCCGGAACGCGCTAGCGTCC
>CAIOHW010000412.1 GCA_903858195.1 Oligoflexia bacterium
AATCCGAGTCGCCAAACTCGAGCGGCTTCATTTCACGCTTGGTCTTGACCCGGATCAGGGCAACATCGAGCTCGGCGTCGCGCCCTACCACCTCTCCGTCGGTGGGCTTTTCGTCGGCCTCCTCGGTAAACGAGATTTTGATCTCATCGGCTCCGGCCACCACATGGTTGTTGGTCAGGATCAGGCCTGACGAGTCGATGATGAACCCCGTGCCCAGCGACATCGCCTTGGGGGCCTTGCCGCCGGGAAAGGGCGGTCCCTGCGGGACCTCGCCTTCATCGCCGCCCTCGCCACCGTGGTAGCGAAAAAAATCTTCAAAGAACCGACGAAACGGGTCTCCTCCGTCGGGATAGGCGGGCGCCTTCACGGTCGTCAGTGTCGAGATGTTCACGACCGAAGGCACGACCTTTCGTGCCAGTTGCACATAAACATTGGTCTCGGGCACCGATGGCGCCGCCAACAGTGATGCGGCAGAAAGAAGTCCGGCAGCCGAGGCGGCTCCGAGGATCATTCGCTGTGTCGTTCTGGCTGGCTTCATCAGGATCCCTTCTGAACTTCGACGAACTTGAGCCTCACCTCAAAGAGGAGCTTCTCAAGGAGGACATGCTCATCGCCCGAGAGATTTCCCCGGGTCTTTTCCTGGAGAAGCTCAAGCAGATCGATGTTCTGGCGGGCTACTGCAAGATCCACGGGAACCTCCTGCTCGCCGGTCATCGAATAGAAGGCGGCTGAGGAAATCGAAAGTACGAACGTGGTGAAATCAATTCGCGGAATTTGGGCTGCCACGCCTCTTGATTATCGCAATTCTCGGGAGGCGGGAAGCCACGACAGCATGGATTTTGAGCCGATTCGACGGGACGCCTCATGCTCGAGCGAGAGGAGCTGCGCCCATGGCGCGAGCCCCGGCTCCAACCGACCAACCCAGTCGGGAGTGAGCTGGCTTGAACCGGGCCTCGATGGCCAGGGGCTGGGTGCGTCGCCCGGCCTGCTCGTGCACCTCATGATCCATCGCAACCCGATCTGGAAGAGAGATGCGCGCACCATCCCGAGCGGACTGAGATCCGCGACGGCCGACACCTCTGATGCGGAGAGATCACCCAGGGCCCAGAATCCGCGCGGCACAAGTGCCGAAATCAGTGAAAGTGAAAATGCGGCTCGGGTTCGAGCCGGCAGGTCCGGTGCCGACCATGCAGCATCCGCACGAATGCAGGCCTCCCGAAAGGCTGCCTCACCACGCAGGGAGATCCAACCCTCGGAGACCAGCAGCACGGGGGAGGATGGCCCAAAACGCCAGGCCAGCAGGCATGGAACCGGGGTGCGCCACAAAAAAATCCGCGGATGGCTCCAGCGCTTGTCGCGCCCATCAAAGGCCCGCTCCCAGCTCTGGGACAGGAGGGGATCGGCTTCGAGCTTCAGTCCCTCAAGCAGCTTTCGCGCAGACCACCTCGGGAGTGCAAGCGTCCAGAGGATCCACGCCAGAACGGCGACGCCGAGCGCGCCGGCGCCGCTAGCCGCGGGCCCCAGCAACGGAAGGGTGCATGCGAAAGTGGAGACCCCGAGAAATGCTGCAGCCGGCAATCCGGCAACCATCCAGGAAAACATGGTCGCTCAAGGTTAGCCGACATCCTTAGTCGCGCACAATACCCGAAAGCAACTGCGTGAGCTCTCCGGGCTCGGGTGAGCACTTGATCGCTTCGGCATGGCTGACCGTGCCCGCCTCACAGAGCCTGAGGAGCGCCTGGTTCATGGTCTGCATCTGATAGTAATGATTCGAGCTTGCGATGAGATCGTGGATCTTCTCGACCTCGTTCTTCAGGATCAGCTCTTCCATCCCTGGCGAGTTCACCATCACTTCGGCAGCAAGTACTCGCCCCTTCTTGTCAGATCGCATCACGAGCTGCTGGGAAACCACGCCCACCAAGCAGTTTGCGAGCTGGATGCGGATCTGGTTCTGGGCTGCGCCCGGCACCATGTCGAGGATGCGCTCAATCGTGCCGCGGGCATCGGCCGTATGCAACGTCGAGAGCACGAGATGCCCCGTCTCCGCAGCAGTCAGGGCAACGCGCATGGTCTCATAGTCGCGCATCTCTCCAACGACCACCACATCCGGATCCTGCCGCAGGCCGGCATAGAGCGCCTCATGCAACGAAAGGGCATCCGCCCCCAGCTCGCGCTGCGTGACCGACGCGCGGATGTCACGATAAACAAACTCGATCGGATCCTCGATGGTCAGGATGTGGATCGGCTGGGTCTCATTCAGGTGCTGGACGATCGCAGCAAGAGTGGTGGATTTTCCGGCGCCAGTTCCGCCCGTCACCAGCAGGATCCCGTGCTGGCGCTGTGCAAGCTCCCTGAGCACCGGAGGAACGCCAAGATCATCGAGCCTGGGAACCTGAATCGGGATCATGCGGATCGCCGCAGAGAGCGTGTTTCTCTGATGGTAGATATTGCATCGAAACCTGCCGAGATCACTCAATCGAACCGAAAGGTCCACCTGAAGCTTCTGATCGAGCTCCTTTTTCTGGCGCGAGTTGAGCAGACCCATGAGCAGGCCTTCCACATCCTCGGCCGAGAGGGGCTCCATTTTTGCGGGCACGAGCTTGCCGTTGACACGGTAGATCGGCGGCCTTCCCACCTTGATGTGGAGGTCTGAGGCACTGAACTTGACCAATGCCTCTATGAGGTACTGAAGGCTGGGCCGCTGAGTCTGAGAAGGTGCAATCGGACGCACGGCCATCAGGCTGCCCTCTGGCTGGCAGACCAGTTGATCATGAGTCGTGCCTCAATGACTCGCGATGCGACATCGGCTACATACCGGACGAGCGCGAGATCCTCTTCGGAGAAATGTTCGGCACCGATCCGGTTGAGGACTTCGATGACGCAAAAAACCCGGTCCCGGATGATCACCGGCACTGCGATGAGATTGCGGCTCTCGAATCCCACGGTGTTGTCCAGCGACTTCATGAAGCGCGGATCGTTCCTGCAGTCCTGCACGCAGGCCAGTTGTCGGGACTCATGGACATAGCCCACGATTCCCTTGCCGACAGGAATCCTGACGTCCTGCAATCGGTCCGAGGCCTGGCCGGCTACAGCCCGAAAAAAAAGACTTTGGCCTGCGGCGTCCACCTCAAAGATCGAGCCGGCTTCACACTTGATCCCCTTGAGAAAGACGAGCAGCACCTCACGCATGAAGTCGGCGTACGAAAGGTCGCGCACCACCAGCGATAAAAACGCTTCGACTACCGCAAGCCGGGTGGCATTCATGGCGACTGCGGTTTCATCCAGAAAAAGGGCCCCCTGGGCCGCCGGAGTGAGATCCGTGGCAATGGGCGCCTCGAGTGTCGGCAGCGAGAGCTCCAGCGGCGAATCTTCTGCTGCTCCGCCGGAGCTTCCTTCGTCTTCATGCGACATGAAGGGACACCTTTCTTGCCTACTGATCGGCACTATGGGAGCATCCATTGAGGGGTTTTTGACGCCATGTTTGGGGCCCGACGTAGAGGTAACTTGAACCGGCTTGCCTGTGTGTCCCTGCTGACACCGTTGCTCTCCTGTGGAGTCGTGGGCCTGGAGGCTAACCCCTATCTGCTGGAACCGGCCCCCCAGGGAAGCCTCGTCTACCAGGGAAGCTTCACGACCCTGGGCGGGGACACTCCCGTGACCGGAGTCGCTCAGATCTACCGCGCCACCGGTGGTGACATCATTCGCCTGAGCGCCCTGTCGGCCCCCACGGATGTCGGTCCGATGACCCTGGTGGGCAGTGCTCAGGTCTCAGGTGCGACGCAGGAGTACGCCACCACGCTGCGCTCCGCCCGCGGCAACCAGAATTATGAAACGGGAATCGGTCCCGCCATCTGGTCGACGATCACCCTGCGCACGGCGGGCAATCCCAATGCCCAGCCCTATGGGGCGGCGACACTGCTGCCCCTAGGGCAATGACATCTCGTTCTTGTACTCGATCATCTCCTTGAGATTTTTCACCTCGGAGATGTACCAGCGCTGGTCCCTGCGGACGAGCTGGGCGATTTTCTTTTGAATGACCTTGGTGTCCTGGCCGCGCCCCTGGTCGAGGTAGGTGAGCTCGTAGGTGATGCCCACGGTCTCCGGCTCGGACTCCTTGAAATCCACGAACTCCAGCTTGATCAATTGCCGCCTGCTTTTGATGAAGGCGTCGGAGAACTGCTGGTCGCTCCAGGCGGCCAGGCGATTCCTCGCCGCGCCGGTCAGATAGCGCAAGAGCGCATCCCGATCCTTGAGACTCTCGGCACTGAAGCTCTCGGAAATATAATCGCGCAGCAGCCCCTTGGGGTCCGCAAAGCTCGCGCTTTTGCCGCTGCAGCCGGCCAGCACTGCGAGCGGAAACAGGGCGATGAACCAAGACTTCCTAAACCTGATGGCCTTCGCTGCGAATCGCATTCAAGAAGTCTCCGAATTCCTTGAGGCGGTCGGGGTGCGGCCTTCGAAAGCGAAGTCCGACTCCCCAGCCTGCGCCCGGATGGAAGAATTGTCGCACAACCTCTCCTGCGAGGCGAACTTTACGGTCGCCGGAGCCCAACTCAATCTCCATCAACAAATCGGCTGGCGGCTGTCCTGCGACCGAGAAGACAAAGACTCCCTCGACGCCGAGGCGGGCAATCCGGACTCGAACGGGCCCCTGCGACGTTTCGAGTCTCCCCTCGATGTTGGCAAGGGGCCTCGGAATGCCCGAGTACCAGCTCATGCCGGGATCGAAATAGGGCCTTAAGAGCTCCCGCCTGGCCCACGCCACGAGGAGCAGCGAGACGGCCATGACCGTCAAAGACCAGACGGCCTGAAGAGTTCCGCGGATGGCAATCGACCTCAGCACGAGCGCCAATGAACCGAGCGCCATCATGGTCGCCAGGCTTTCCAGAGAACCGCGCCGCCCCATCATCAGCCGCCACGAAACCGGTGCCACCAAAATCAACGCCACCCAGCCCGTGAGGGCCAACCGCGAAAGCGGCAGATCCCACCAAACATGGCTGGAAAAAACACCGGCGGTCACGACGGCAAGCGGGACCAACAGAAATAGGGAGGCACCTGCCGCCAGGAGACCGCGTGGTGCGCCGACAA
This sequence comes from Oligoflexia bacterium, assembly GCA_903858195.1. GTDB lineage: Bacteria > Bdellovibrionota > UBA1018 > UBA1018 > UBA1018 > CAIOHW01. Next base: position 5,089 of record CAIOHW010000412.1, read on the forward strand.
CCCTCATTCCATGAGGCTCCACGCCCCATGCGCCGTTGTCAATGCCGCCCTCCTAAACACTAGGCTCGGGCGCCCCCCGAAGCTACACTGAGCAGGATGCCATCGGTGATCGACTCACGCTGCACTCGCTGCGGGGCCTGCCTGGGAGAGTGCCCCACCAGAGCCATCATTGCCTCTGCACCCCACTTTGTGGTCGATCCGGATCTTTGCGATTCAAGCGGCTTCTGCATTCCCGTTTGCCCCGAGCAGGCCATTCTGCCGGCCGCAGCTCCCAATAGAGCGGGAGGCGTCGGATGAGTCTCACCATCGTGGGCGTAATGACGGGGACATCTTGCGACTCGCTCGATGCAACCGCTGTGAAATTTTCTGCAGGGGGATTTGAGCAGCTCTGGTCTCGCTCGGCTCCCTATCCCGCCAGCCTCCGGAGTCGCGTGCTTGAGCTCCAGTCCTCACGGGCACGAACCACCCTTCGCGAACTGCTCGGCCTACACCGGGAACTCGGTGAGTGGTATGGCCGGACCCTTCGGCGGTGGTGCGCACGCGGCGTCGACGCGGTTGCAAACCATGGTCAGACGGTCGCGCACTTTCCGCCCATCTCGACCCTTCAGCTGGGCGAAGCCGCCTCCATCGCCCGGCACACCGGACTCACCGTCGTCTCGGACTTTCGCTGGGGCGACATCGCCGCAGGGGGACAGGGTGCGCCCCTGGTGCCCGCATTTCACCGAGAGATCTACACGCGCATGGCTGGCGAAGGCGACTCCATCGCGATTCACAATCTGGGCGGCATCAGCAACCTCACCTACCTTTGCCGCGGCAAAGACCCGCTGGCCTGGGACACGGGTCCGGCCAATCTTTGGATGGATGCCATCATTCGCCACCGAAGCAACGGGAAGTTGCAGTTCGATCGCGGGGGCCGCATCGCCCGAAGGGGCCGGGTCCACGCAGCGACCCGGGACCGGCTGCTCGAGAATCCCTTCTTTTCAAAGAAACCTCCAAAATCCACGGGAAGGGACGACTTTCCAGAAAGTTTTGCCATCGGCGCCACGCGCAGGCTCCCAATGGAGGACGCCCTCGCCACAGCCTGCTCTGCAACGGCACGCTCGATCGCGACCGAGTACCGCCGCCACATCCTTGCTCGCGGACTCCCGCTCTCCACGATTTACTTCTGCGGTGGTGGCGCAAGAAACCCCACTCTCCTGGAGCTCGTGCATCTTGAGTTTCTGGAGCTTGGCTGGCTGGTGGACATCCGGACGACTTCATCGCTGGGGATCGATCCCCAATCCATGGAGGCCACTGCATTTGCGTTCCTCGGCCATCGAGCCCTGCGGGGCGAGCCGATGGGCGGAGCGTGGACGGGCGCTGCCGCGAATGCCCCAGGAGCCAAGATCACTCCAGGCCGAAACTGGGCAAGGCTTCTCAGGAAACTCCCGGCACTCTGAGCGGATCCACCGGACTCCAGAACCCAAGGGCTCCGATTCCGGCCCCACCCGCCTCGGCCGGCGGCTCGCCGTAGACAACCATTCCGGGCGAAAGATGGATGCTACCGCGGGGATGGAGCCGGTCTACCGTGAGCGCATCCCAAAAGAGCGGGCCTGCCGAATCGGACAGGTCGAGCCTGCCGCGAAGGTGCCGCCCGACCCACATGCGCTGACCGCGCCGGATCGCTGCGGACTCGATTCTCCTTCTCCAGGCGTCGGGAAGGGTTCCGGTCTCAAGGCGCTCGATGAGCTCGATATGTGCCCTCCACCAGAGCTGGGGGGATCCCACATCCATCCAGATCCATGGCGTGTCCGACGGCATGATGTAGGCACCGGCGCGCCCGGCACGAATGGCAGGCTCGAGGACTTCGGGAACAAACTCAGCTGCGCGCCCGGGCTTCAGCATCGCGTAAGCTTCGCGCTCAAATACCGCACATCCGACGTACATCATTCCGGTCCTGCCTTTGCCACCCAGTCCCATGATTCGGGTGCCGGATGGATCCAGGCTGATGGCACGGTAGTCCTCGGCTGCGTCCCGGGGAATGGGCATCAGGGCAAGCGTCATGCTCACGCCCCACTGCGAACGCAAGCGCGCGTGGGCACGCCCGAGCGCACTCCAATCGATCGAGCACAACACATCGGCATTGGCCGAAAAAAAGGGGCCATCGCCCAACAGCCCGAGGGCCTGGCGCACTCCGCCCGCACTTCCCAGCAGCTCGCTTGACTCGTCGCTCAGCTGGAGGCGTGCCCCGTGGAGATCGAGGGCCTGCATTCCCTCGCTCGTGGATTCAGGCAAATGGTGAATATTGGCGACGATGTTTCCGGCGCCGGCAGAAATCAGAGCGTCCACCGCAAACTGTGCGCAGGGAACGCCCATGAGCGGCACAAGCGGCTTTGCGATTCGGTCGGAAAACGGCCGCAGCCTCGTCCCGAGGCCGGCCGCCATCAGCATCGCACTAGAAATAGTAGTAATGGAACAGGACCTCCCGCAGCCTCGAGTGCGCAGGGTACTTCAGCAGCGCCCGCCTGATGTTCTCGAAGGTGTTGCCGATATACTTGAGGTAGGTCGCATCGCCCCGGCGATTGAGAAATGAAGCAAAGCTTCCGATCGCCTTGAAGTTGCGCTGCACGGCCATGAGATCAAAGATCTCCATGAAGGCGTTCCTCTCGATGCGAGTCCCCGACACCGCCTCAAAACGAGCGATGTAGTAGTCCACCAGCCGCTGGATCTGCTGCTCCTCGAGCTGGTAGTAGCTGTCCTTCAAGAGCGAGGCCAGATCGTACTGTGCCGGACCCAGGCGGGCGTCCTGAAAGTCGATCATCACGTAGTCACTTCCGTGATGCATGACATTGCGGCTATGAAAGTCCCGATGCGTCAGCACCAGCGGCTCAGCCGCCAGGCGGGTGCAGATCCCGCTGAACCCTTCGAGCATGACCCTGCGGTCATCGGTGCGGATCTGGCGGCGCAGGTACTGCTCATAGAAGTGCTCGATCGTGAAGTTCACCTCCCACATGAGCTTTTCGTGGTCGAACCGGAGGCGAAACCCCTCCATGCGGGCTCGACGATCCGCAGATGCATGGTCCGGCCCCGCCTTGACGTGGAGCTGCACCAGAGAGTCGATCACCTTCTCGTATGCATGCCGTTCCACATCGGGAGATGACACCTCCTGAAGTTGGCGAAGGAGCGTCACGTCCCCCAAATCCTCAAGCAGCACGAGCCCCCTCGCAGGATCAACATCGTAGACTGCGGGCACTCGCACGCCGCAGGACTCAAGATGGCCTCGGACCATCAGGAAAGGAAGCTCCAGCCCCTGTTCGACGAAGGGTTCTGCCTTCATCACGATGCACGAAGACGACCCGGCGCCCATCAGGGGTTGTTTGAAGTGCACGCGGTAATATTTGCGCGAGCTTGCATCCCCCGGGATCTTGTCCACACGCTCAAGCGTGCGCGACCCGGAAACCCAGCTGGCGATTTCGGTGGCGTGTTCGGTGGCGATCTCCATGGCCTTCCTGACCTCTTTCAGTTGATCTGAGCTCACAGATTCTGGAGCCTCTTGCTGATGGTTGCAAACTCCGCCGTCCTGACAACCGGATTCAGCAGCGGCGGAAGCTTGGCGAGCTCGATCCGAGCCTCCTCCTCCAGTTCGGCTGCCATCTGGAGCCAAACTTCCACGGTGGGGCGGGCGGGATCGGATGCCTCAGGAGTTGCGCGGCGGCGGAGAGCTTCAGCCCAGCTGCGCCAGAAGCTTGAGACTCCACGAGGGTCATATCCCGCCGAATAAAGGGTTCGGACCATGACCCGCGTCACGGCGCGCCACGAATTGCCCAACTCCGGAGGAGAAAGCGCAAGCGCCTTGGCTGCGGCCACCGCAGCTGCAAGCTCATTATCGAATCGCAGGCCCTTGAGTGCGGTGACGCTGAAGCACCATTCTGCATTCGGTCCCAGAAAAACGGGCTGGATCGGATGGTATCCGGCGCTCACCAGCAGGATGCGGGCCGGCGTGGGCCCCTCGATTCTCGAGGCCATGCCTGCGATTGCCCTCTCGATGATCGGCTCGGGCTTCACGAGCTCGCGCGGCAGATCCGCCGGGACGCTGGTCCTTGCCGTAATGCGCATCCGCCCGTCGACTCCGCCGGGCTGCACAGCCGCATCCGCGGATCGCTGTGCCCCGCCCAGACTGGAACAGGCGGAAAACAGGGCGGGCAGAATTGCAAGCCAGGCCCCACCGCGCCGCACAAATGTCTCTACTTTTTGTATCTTCCGGGATTGCATTCGGCTTTTTTTCGAGGGTAGCTTAGGCCTTCAAAACTTACCAAGTGGAAAGGGAACCCAACATGAACACGATTCGCAAGTTTTTTGCCCTCATGGCCGTGGTCGCAGCAGGCGCCTCGACCAGCGCCCGCG
>CAIOHW010000413.1 GCA_903858195.1 Oligoflexia bacterium
GACCCGAAGGGGGTCGTGCTCACGCACGCCAACCTGCTGGCCAACGTCCGCGCCATCGGCCGCGTCATCGAGCTGAAGCCGTCGGACGTGTTCGTGAGCTGGCTGCCGCTGTATCACGACATGGGCCTCATCTGCGCGTGGCTCACCTGCCTGTACTTCGCGAATCCGCTGGTGGTGATGTCGCCCCTCGCCTTCCTCGCCCGCCCGGAGCGCTGGCTGCTGGCCATCCAGCGCTACCGCGGCACCATTTCGGCGGCGCCGAACTTCGCCTACGAGCTGTGCGTGAAGCGAATCGACGACGCGCGGATCGAAGGCCTGGACCTCGGCTCCTGGCGGCTCGCGGCCAACGGCGCCGAGCCGGTGGTCCCGGAGACGATGCGCCGCTTCACGGCGCGATTCGCGCCCTACGGCTTCCGCCCCGGGGCCATGACGCCGGTGTACGGGCTTGCCGAGTGCACCGTCGGATTGCTGAGCCCGCCGCTGGGCCGCGGGCCGCGCATCGACCGCGTGCGGCGCGAACCCTTCAGCCGCGAGAAGATCATGGACGGTCTGACCAAGGCCTGCCAGAAGCGCCCGGTCACCACCCTCCAGATCGAAGAAGTGGTGGCAAGGCTTGAGCGAAGGATCGCAAGCTTTGGCGCCAAGGAAATCCCCTCCAAGAACATCGGCCTCATGGTCATGCAAGAGCTCGGCAAACTCGACAAGGTCGCCTATGTGCGCTTTGCCGCTGTTTACCGAGAGTTCAAGGATGTCGAAGAGTTCGTCGCCGAGCTCACGCAGCCCGAGCCACCGACGCTCGAAGACGATCCGTCGCTGCTGGTTTTTCCGTTTGCAGTCCCCCCCAGCCCCCCGACCCCTCCTGAAGGAAAAAAGTCATGAGCAAGAACGCAGGGAGCCGCAGACAGGCCCGTGAAGCCGCATTCCAGATCCTTTACCGGTTGGAGGGACAGCCCTCGGAGTTTGAGCAGATCGTCTCGGACCCGGCGCGCCTCCAGAAGGAGCTGGCCACCCACTTTGCTCACTTCCAGCTCCCCGAAGGACAACGTGAATTCGCTGCCGAGCTTGCTGCAGGTGCGCTGCGCGAGCGCCAGAAGATTGACGAGATCATCCAAACGGCCCGCACGGAGTGGAGACTCTCACGCATGGCGGCAGTTGATCGCAACCTCTTGAGGGTGGCCGTCTACGAACTCACGCATTTCAGCGATATTCCGGCCTCAGTGACCATCAACGAAGCCGTGGAGCTGGCCAAGCAGTTTGGCGAGGCCGACTCTCCGGCCTTCATCAATGGCGTGCTCGACCAGATCTCGCGCGAGAGGCGCCCCTAGGCAGCCCCTTCCCCTTGACCGGGGTTTCAGAAACAGGGGACAATCTCAGTCAGGATGCCCAAGTCCGGATCTACTGCAGCTTCAGTCATGATCGAGATTCCTCCCACACGGGCCCTTTTCGAAGGGGTTGCCGATGCGTGGATTCTCGGGCTTTCATCCTCGGAGCGACCCTCGCGAGGAGTCGCGGGGATACTCGACTGGCATTTCAAGGGCTTGATCAGTCGTTCCCTCGAAGCCGGTATCGTGTCGGGAGCCCCGGGCGAGTGCGGCTATCTCCCCATCACCCATCAGGGTCGTACCCTGCATCTTCTGCTCGTGGGACTGGGATCGACTGCTCGTACCCGCACCCTGCCCGCATCGACGCTCGAGGCGCTCGAGAAAAATCTGGAGACCCTCGGCCGCAGTGCCTGGGGCGTGTCGCTTCAGGATCTGGGCGAAGAAACAGTGCGGCGCATCGGCAAGTCACTCGGCAGCAGCCAAACGGAGGCCAGGCTATGGATCAGTCCCTGAGCCCCGGCCGAGCACCACCCAACCTTCCCGCCCAGACTGCATCGCAGTTTTTGGCACAACTCCCGGAACTGGCCCTCGAGTTCCTTTCTCTGTCTTCCGAGTTCGAATCGGGCTTGGGGTCACTCCGTGAGAGGAACCGAATGACCGAGGGGCTTCGAGGCTGGGGTGCACTCGAGAAACTTGCCCGAGAAAGTCTGATCGAACGTGGCCGCCAGGCCGCCTCCGCCCAGCCCGCAGCAAGTCCGCCTCAAACCATTTCTAAGCCTTTTGTCCCGGCCCGAAGGCTGGCTCGCTCCCTGAAGCAGCGTGCCGGGGGAGCTCTGAACGA
>CAIOHW010000414.1 GCA_903858195.1 Oligoflexia bacterium
GCCAACGCGAAAAGACCGCGGGTCCTGCGACCGGCCTGCCCAGAACCCGTTGACCTCTCGGGCGGCAACAACCCCTGCGGAGACAGGGAAAGGGCCTCCATCGAGAACGTCGCCCTGCTAGCACCCGAGATTCACTTCGCGTACGGCGGGACCTTCGAAGGAGTCATGGGAGCCGACATCATTGCTGCTGGAGGAGGCCAGCTCAACTTCAGCTTTGCCGAAAGATTTGCAGACCCCAGCTTCAAACTCTTTCCGCATCTGATCCCGATCCTGGGCGGTGAAGTGCTCGAAGTCGCTGAATGACCGGTCCCGGGAAACCTTAAAAAAGGATCCTGACGTACCCGCGGCTTTTGCCCGTTTCGCCATCGATCGTCGCCATCGCCTGCAGCAGACGCTCGTCGCTCACCCAGTAGGGCTCGTACCACTCACGATCAGGCTCCATGACGAGCACCCGACGCTTCGCTGCATCGTAAGCACCGATCGGTGCGATGTGGCCCACGCTGGTGTCGTCGGTGAGAACTTTTTGATCAAAGTTGATCAGGATGAAATCCGAGGCCGAAGCCTCGTTGGTTTCGAGATCGCGCCTGAGTCGCACGAGCGACTGCGGATCGCGCGGATCCAGGCGCACCGCTTCGGCCTTTGCAGTAGGAAATCCATTTTTCCGAAACGACTCCTGCGCAAAGCGCGCGAGCAGGTCGAGCGTCACCCCTCGCACGGAGCTTAGCCCCAGAAAGGGCGCCACGCGACGCTTCCACTCACCGCCCATCTGGGAGAGCAGCTCCTGCTGTAAAATCACCCGGGTGTCGGCGTGCCGCGTAATCCTCGAGCGCGCGGCGTTCAGAGCCATCGTGACCGAAGCCAGCGAGCAGGCGGCACCATTGAACTGGGGGACGTAAAATCCTGCCATCGCCCAGTAGTCGGGAGCAGGCTTGCCGGGCTCTTTCAGGTGCCCGGTGTCCTGCACCAGCGGCACGGCGTGAGGTGCGCCCTCGGGGCCATATTTGGGTTGGGCAGCCCCGGCCGTTACCCCAAGAAACACCCCTAAAACGCACGCCATGGCTCGAATCATGGCCCCAATCTAACCCTAACCCACTGGAACTAATAACATTTTTGTGAGTTCAAAAATACCCGACTGATTTTATAAAATACTTTGCATTTACTTAGATTGTTGGGTTTACTTAACAGTAAGGAGTGACCCATGATTTCGCCCAAGCTCTCCAATGTCCGCACCCGCAAGGCCATCGTCGTTTCTTCTGCAGTCGTGATCGTCATGATGGCGGGAGCCCTGGTGGTGTTCAGGAACTCAGAGCCCATGCCGGGCGGACCCACTGCACAGATGACTCCTGAGGCTGCGATGGAAGCCGGCAAGCCCGTTCCAAGCGGCGCAGTCGCCCCGATTTCCCCGACCTCGAAGGCTCCGACCCAGAGTGCTGGCCAGATGCAGGCCCAGGGCTCTGCACCTGTGACCGCACCCGCCGCAGCACAGGCTCCCGCGCCGGTTCCGGCGCCCGCACAGTGCTGGGCTGGCAAGTTTGCCGTACAGGCCACGAAACTCAGCGCTGTCCAGAAGGAATCGTTTGGCGAGCGCGCCCAGAAGATCCGCCTGGCCGAGATGCTCGGAAGCCTGTCGGTTCAGAAGATCAACGAAGCCCGCCTTTGCGTTCGCGCAGGTGGCCATGCCCTTTCGTTTGAAAAGGATTCGCAGGACCCTGCCTCGATCCTCGTGCGCGGCGGATCAGGCCGCGTGAGCCCCAAGGCTGCACTCGAAGTGAGCTACTGCCTCAAGGCCGAAGACTGCGCTCCCTGCAAGATCAAGAAGGACTCGTTTGAAGACGCGCTCCTGGGCGAAAGCGACGAAGACGCCCAGGCCAACGCGGATGAAGATGTGACTGCCAGGCTCTCGCCGGAAGTTCGGCGCGAACTGGCACGCCTCGAAAGCCAATCCAAGCCCGCCGCTATCGACGCCTGGCAGCTCCAGAGCGCCTCGACCCGCTGCGGAAGGGGATAAGGAGCCAGGCATATGAAGTCCAAGACGAAGCAAAATCCGAGAAAAGCAGCAGGCCTCATGATTGGGGCAACGCTCGCGACCTCGGCCTGCACGGGCCAGCTCCCGGGAAGCTTCGCCTACCAGCAGCAGCTTGAGAAGTTCACGAGCCTGACCGAAGTGAACACCAAGATCGACCTGCTCTGGGTCGTCGACAACTCCGCCAGCATGGACGTGAACCAGCGCAAGATCCGCGAAGGCTTCTCGGGCTTCGCAGCACGCTACCTCAAGCCCAACTGGGACATCCGCCTGGCCGTGATCACGACCGATACCTACATGGCCGATGCCAGCTTTGCCGCCTACAAGGCCACCACCATCCCGGGCAGCACGAACTACTACTCGACCTACCTCGCCGGCCGCACCCAGCCTTTTGCCAATCCGGCCTCGAACCCGAGCCTCTTCAACAACACGACCAAACGTTTTACTTCTGGAGTGCGCTACAGCGAGCTCGTGCCCTCCTGGGCATCGTCTTGGTCACGACTTGTTCCCGGAAGCCACGACGGTCCCACGACCTCGATGTGCATGGAGTTTCTGCCCTACTTCCTGAACGGAGTTCCCCGCTGCAGCGTGCGTGATGCGATGACCACGGCCGAAGGCCTGGCCCTCGGAGTCCAACCCTGCACCGACCCTGATACCCAGGCGGGCGAAAGCAGCCTGACTTCCTGCGTGAACACGACCCAGAACAATTCGATCCATTCGGGAAAGCCCATCCTCGAGACCCAGCCGCCTTCAGGCACTCCCGGCGATGCGGCGTGGACCGAGCAGCTCGTACGCGACTTCCTCGTCAACATCAGCGTGGGAAGCTCAGGACAGGGCTCGGAGCGCGGCCTCGGATCGGTGATCCAGCTCCTCTCAGACAATGAGACCACTGCAAGCCGTTTTTTCAGGGCAGGCTCGCTTCGCACGATCATCTTTGTGAGCGATGAAGAAGACCAGACTTTCGTGACTCCGAACCCGATTCCGGCAGGATTCAGCCCCCAAACGCATTACCAGTGCGACTCGGCCCGCCTCGCAGAGCTGAACCCGGGCGACTCGCGCGTGGCAACCCAGTGCCCCACCAACGCCTTTCGCTGCCCCGAAAAGACAGTTGAGGGCTTCAACTACCGCGTCTCGTATTGCCCGAAGGCCGACGCTCCGCTCATGCCTGTATCGTCGGTCAAGGATCAGCTCGATTCGTTCTTCCGAACCCTTGACGGTTCGGCAGCGGATGCCGACCCCAACTATTTCGTGGTGGGAATCATCCCCACCCGCGCCACCTCGATTCAGCAGCTCCAGGCCGACCGTGAGATCGAAGATGCCGGCGTGGGCGTGCTCAAGCAATGGGCTGTGGACCGCGGTGACCGCTACCTCGAGCTCGTCAGCCTGGTGGGAACCGACTCGATGGCCCTCGACATCGCAGAGCCCGACTACTCGCCGGTGCTCGACGCCATCGGCATGGCCATCGTGAATCGCAAGGCCACCTTTACCGTGAACTATCCGATCGGAGCTGTTGCTGACCTGATCGTCCTGATCGAGCGCCCGGGCGGCACACGCATTCGCCTCACGCCTTCGCAGTTCGAGATCAGCGGAAACATCCTCAGGATCATCGATCTGGACCTCGTGCTGAGCCTGAGTTCGGCCGATAAAATTGTCATCGATTACCAACCGGCATCCATCTAACCGAACAACAAAGGAGAAACCCAAATGACCTTCATTCAATTCCTGAAAGAACACTGGCTGCATGTGCTCCCGATCCTGATCGCAGGTACGTTTGCGATCGCAATCACGCTCGAGCGCTTCCAGACCCTTTTTAGGACCTATCCGCTCAAGGACACTTCGGCGTTCTTTGATACGATCGGCAAGTTTCTGATCGCAGGCCAGGTCCAGGAGGCCCTCGTCCATTGCGACAAGTTCGCACAGAAGCCCGCAGTGGCCATCGTCCGCCAGGCCCTGCTTCGCGCGCACCAGCCAGAACCCCTGATCGAGTCGACTCTCGAGATTTCGATCCATGAGGCTCAGCAGGCCATCCAAAAGCGCACGGCATTCTTGTCGACGATCGCCAACGTGGCCACCCTGCTCGGTCTGTTCGGCACGATCGCAGGCCTGATCTCGAGCTTCGAGGCCGTGGGTGCAGCCGACCCGCAACAGAAGTCAGCACTCCTTGCAGCAGGTATCTCGACGGCCATGAACGCCACGATGATGGGCCTTGCAGTGGCCATCCCCTGCATGGTCGCCTTCAGCTTCCTGATGAGCCAGAGCAACCGCCTGGTGTCTGAAGTGGAGCAGTCGGCCATCCGCGTGCTCGACCTGATCAAGCAGCGCTACTACTGCGCCCAGAAGGAAATCGCCCAGGAGGCCGCATGATCTCGGCAGGTGACGGCGGCGGTCAGGATTTCGAGCTGAACCTGGCCAGCATCATCGATTGCCTCACGGTGATCATCGCCTTCCTGCTCATGAGCTCGTCCTTCGTCTCGTTTGGGGCGATGGACACGGCAGTCGCCGTACCGCAGGCCGGCGCCCCGTCGACCCCGTCGTCCGAGGACTCCAAGAGTGTGACCCTCACGGTCAAGCTCATGGGCGAGGACAAGGTCGAGTGGGAAGTCACCGCGGGCGCTGATGCCCGGGCACGCGAAAAGAAGGTCCTCCCCCGTGAGGGCCTGCTTGCCGAGCTCGAAGGCGCCAAGTCCCGTTACCCCGGACTCCAAGGCGTGGTGCTGTCTGCCGCCCCCCGGATTCCCTACCAGGAACTGATTCAGGCCATGGACGACACCCGCAAGGTGTTTCCGGCCGTGATTCTCGGAGTATCAGGCGGCTGACCCGGCTGCTGCCCAAAAGAGCCGCCAAAAGAAAAGAGCGACCCATGAAGAGCAAACGATTCCTCAAGAAGTCCCGCAAGCCCGGCTCCACCGAGATGAGCCTCAACATCACCTCGATGGCTGACATTTTCACCATCCTGCTGGTCTTCTTGCTCAAGTCCTACGCGGTGGGTGCCCTGGAGATCCAGCCGAGCCGAGGCCTGAAGGTCCCGGTCGCGGTGCATGCCGACACTGCTGAGTCGCGCCTCATGCTCGAGATTGCAGAAGAAGCGGTGCAGCTCGATGGCGAGTCGCTCATCACCCTGAAGAATTTTGAGCTCGCAGAAGGACAGGGCCTGAACCCCCTGGCCGAGGCGCTTGCCACCCGGCGTGCGGCCCTGACGGAACAGTCGCAGGGCAAGCTCCTGCTCGTGGCTGACTCGCGCGCCCCCTACGCGACGATCGAGGGCGTGATGAGGACGGTGGCGAGCCAAGGTTTTGGCGACCTCAAGCTCGCAGTCGTTCGCGCCGAATAAAGAGTGGAAAGGCTCTTCGCGATGCGCACCCCCGGAACTCCGATCCTGATCCTCTGGCTTTCTCTGGGTGTGGTCGGACTGGGCGCGACCCCGGGGTCAGCCCTTGCCGACGCGGAGTCGTCATCCAAGCAAGAAAAAATCGATCGCCTGGTGGACCGCGCGGCACTTCAGGAAGTCATTCGCGCCATCCGCACCACAACTTCACAGCTGGCCAAGTGCCGCAAGCTCAAGCTCGGACTTGAGCGCGAGGAGATGCTGCTCTTCAAGCTGGGCGACCTGCAGCACCAGAAGGCGGAGCTCGAGTTTCGAGTGGGCATGCACCAGAAATCCGACCAAAAGTACCGCAAGGCTCTCGAAGAATCGATTCGCACGCTGACCGAAGTGGCCGTGCGTTTTCCGCACACCGAAGAGATGCCTCGCCTGCTTTATTTGCGCGCCAGGGCCAACACCGACCTCGATCGCCCCGTGCCTGCCGAAAAGGACTACCTTCGCATCACTCGTGAGTTCGCAGACTTCGATCAGGTGGATTCGGCACGCGTGGCGTTGGCATCGATCTACACCGACCGCGAAGACCACCGGCAGGCGATCGAATCCCTTAAACCCATCCGCGCAAACCCAGCCTCGGGCTACCACGCCCATGCCCTCCAGCAGATCGCGTGGGCCCACTTCAACCTCAAACAGTATGACGATGCCATCGAGGCCTCATTTGATGTGGTGAAGTACCTGCGAAAACTCATGGATGCCAAGCAGGCAGGCAACACCGATGCATCCGTCATGGAACGAGCCATGTCTGACATCGCCACGTTCTATGGCGAAGCTCTTGAGGATCAGCCCGCACGTTACTCCACTTCGGGCGCATGGGATCTTTTCGTGCGCGTCCACAAGACTTCGCAGCTGGATGACACGGCGGGCTTCAACCCGATGTCCACTCGACTTGCCAAGCTGCTGCGCTCAAAGACGCTGGGCAAGGAACTTCGCGAGTGGAGCTCCATGCTCTGGAAGGACAGGCCCAGGCTTGAGAGCACCGTGGCCGTAGACTTCCTGCTTCGCGAATTCGCCGACCTCCAGTCGGACTGGAAGACCTCGATCGACATCCCGCCGATCGCTCGCTCGGAGTCCTCAGGCAAGGAGGCCCTCGCCCTCTGGGAATCGCATCGTCGCCTCTACTCACAGATTCAAGGCCGCATCCAAGACCTGCTCAAGAAAAACCCCAACGCCCCGGTCGAAAAAACCCTGCCCTGGCTGGAACGGCTCCAGCAATCGTACGTGGCGTTTCTTGCGATCACCCCGGGCCGCGAAGACCCGAGAAGGGCACAGGCAGAGCTGCAGTTGCTGCGCGCCGAGCTGGGGATCCTCGACCAGAAGAAGTTGCGAAGGAAATTTGAAGTCGTTGCGATCGCAGCGAAATCCCCGGGCAAGGTGCCTGCTTACGCCCCGGTGCTTGCGAGGATGGACTCGGTGATGCCAGGCCTCTCCAAGGACCAGCTCGTACCGATCCAGATTGAGCGTGCCCGAATGCTCTACGAACAGGGTGAGCGCGCTCCCGCTCTCGAGTCGTTCGAGGACCTCCTTTCGACCACTGCAGGCGGCAAGCCCACGACAGAGGCGAGGGCGTCGCTTGCCATCCTCCTGGACCAGAGCATCCTGGATCAAGACCGCGCCCGCCTTGAAAGGCTCATCTCGCGCAGGCGGGACTTCAGGCAGGATGAGTCAGCACTCTCGCTGATCGAGAAGGCCGAGCTGCAGCGCGACGTACTCGTGCTGAAAAAGCCCCGCGATGCCTCTGAAAAAACGGCGGCAATTGACAGGCTCGTGGCCCGAAAAGACCTACCCGTGGAACTCGGGGACTACGCCCTCGGCGAAAAGGCGTCCTTGCTGCGTGCAGAGGTCGAGCCCCCGAAGCTCCCCGAGCTCCTCGGCCTGCTGGCGCGCCAGAGCAAGCCCGAAAAGAATGCGGCCCCGATTCTCCTTCTCGCCTTCTCGAAGGGCGAAGAGAGCGCCTGGCTCTCAAAACCCGGTTTCTGCACTGAATCGGCGACCCTCGCACTCTGCGCCCAGCTCAAGGCGCTTCGCGAGATCGACCAGCCGCTGACGAACTCACAGGCACTTGCACTGCTCAAGCCCCTGCTCAGGTCCAACCCGGGGCCCGATCGTGCCGTGCGCGGAATGCGACTCGTGGTGCAGGGCAGGAGCATGGGCTTCAAGGATCGCGGTTCGGCACTGCGAGTGGTGGCCAAGGGCTGGAAGGACCTTCACCCCGTATTGCAGTGGCAACTTCTCCCTCGCTGGCTCAAGGCCTCGGGCGAGATGCTCGCCGGGCAGCCCAAGTCGCTTCGGCAGTCCTCGCCGATCTCGGTGCCCCACCAGGCAACCGAGGCTCACCTCGTGCACCGCATGGACCTGATCAAGTCGTTTGAAAACCTGGCCCAGGACCTCTCCGAGATGGGACTGCTCGAGACAGCCCTTGCCACACTCGATGCCCAGATCGAGGTCACCGCCAACTTTGCCGAGGATCTGGCCAAGCTGACAGCCACGCCCGGAGCCCCTGCCGAACTCGCAGCCCTGCAAAAGGGCGTAGAGGGCAAGGTCGCAGCCCTGCGCAAGACGGCGTCTGAAGAAAAGGCGAAGCTTGCCGAACTGGCGGCACGCCCAGAGCCCGCGCTTGCTACGACCCTTCCCCGCAGCTTCGAGGCGGGAAAACTCCCCTCTCAGGTCTGGGCGTTCTTGAAGTCGCAGGACTGGGATGCCCCCACCCGAAACGGCGTGCTCGCGCGCATCCTTTGGACGCAAGGGGCTCGGCACGCGGCTTCACGCCTGTAGCGCCTGCCTCCCACTGGATGCTAGACTGCGTCCATGCGCATGAAAGCTGCTGCCCTTCTGATCGCCGGGACATTGATGTTCACCCTGACCTTGACGATGTCTCCTGCATGGGGACAGTCGAACCCTTCCCTGCTGCAGCGAAGAACCCGGCCCAAGCCAAAGCCTGCTCCCTCGCCCTCGCCGTCCGTGCGACCGGCCTCCAAGCAGCTCACCGTTTCGGTGGGCGTTTCGTCGATGAGCTACGTGCAGACCGGACTTTCGGGTTTTAGTGCCATTCTCGTCACGCCAAAGGTCGACTATCGCATGCCCCTGGGAGCCTCGCGCTGGAGCCTGGGCGCCAACGCTTTTGGAACCGCACTCTCGCTTTCATCTGAATATCCAGAAGGAACCAACGGCATCCGCTTCATCGGAGCCAACTGGCGACTGGGCTACCGC
>CAIOHW010000415.1 GCA_903858195.1 Oligoflexia bacterium
AAAACCACGAGCTCGGGGCGCCTGCCCAGTTTCTTGAAGTCCACTGCCGAGAAGTCCTTGAGGAAGTCGAGGCTTCCCGCCTCAAAAAGCGAGAGCGCCACATGGTCCTCGGGGACGACAACAGCCTCGATGCGAGTCAGGTTTCCACGACTGCGCCAGTATCGAGGGTTGGGCGTGAGCACGACTTTGGCGCCCCGCTCGCGCGCTGCAAGCACATAGGGCCCGAGCGTGACCATGCGCCCGGGTGCGGCCCATTCATTTCCATGCCGCTCGACTACGTCCTGCCTGAGCGGAAAGAGCGGCCAGAAGGTCGTGAGCATGAGCCAGTTGGGCACGGGCCTCAAGAGCGTGACCTCCAGGCGGCGCGAATCGACCGCGCGAATACCCACTTTAGAAAAGTCACGAAGCCTGCCCTCGCGAAAATCACGCGCACCCACGACATCAAAAAGCAGATAGGAGTACGAGGCCGCAGTCAGGGGCGAAAGCAGGCGCCTCCAGCTGTAGACAAAGTCGGCTGCCTGCAGCGGGACTCCGTCCTGCCAGCTCACGCCAGACCTGAGCTCGAAGGTAATGGTCTTTCCGTCGCTTGAGACCGACTGTCGCTCCGCGAGTGCCGGCTGGAGCTTGAGGGTGCGATCGGTCTCGAGCAATCCCTCCATGAGATTCATCAGAAGGTACGCGTCCTCGGCGACATGGGCCCGGTTCCAGTCGAGGGTCTCGGGGTCGCCGTTCATCCTGAATCGAAACACGCGCTCAGATTGCGCTTGGGCACTCGCGCCAAAGCACAGCAGCAGGAACATTCCGAGCCAGAGTCTTAAGCTCAACCTCATGCCCACTTGCAGTTCCCCCGAAGGTTAATCGGGCCTATTAGTGGCCCTCGCGCACTCGATTCCGATTCCAAATCGGGATCTCAACCACGAGGTCCTGCGACCCGCTCGGGATGCACTGGCAGGCAAGCCTCGACTGGGCCGAAACTCCCGGGGCCTTGTCGAGCTGGTCTTCTTCCTGCTCGGAGCTCTCGCTGCAGCTTGCAGAACCGTCCTTCAGTTTAATGTGGCAGGTGGAGCAAGCGCAAACCCCTCCGCAGGCATGGTCAATTTCGATTCCGGCCCCAAGGGCAATATCGAGCAGGCTCTCGCCCGTGCCCCGGCCGGCCTCAACCACCTGCCGGTCTCCGGTAGATCCGGAAACGAAAGTGATCTTGAAGGTCTGGGCAGATTTTTCCGAGTTCACGGCGGCTCCTTGATGGGTGACCAATGATCAGTCCGTATTGACCATCTCGACGACGACGTCGCCCATGACCCTGGCCTGGCAACCGAGCCGGCTCGTGGGTCCAACTTCATCGGCCCGCTCCAACCGCTCCTTCTCCTCTTCCTCGATCGCTGAGAGGTTCTGGGCGCCCTCCTTCACTCGCACTTGGCAGGTCGTGCAGGCGCAGTAGCCGCCGCAGGCGTGGTGGAGCGGAATGTCATGGGCGAGCGCCACCTCAAGGATACTGTCACCGCGAGTGGCAGTCACCGTCTGGTTGATCGGGAGGAAGGTCACCTTGCAGCTCATGTCGGCTCCTTTTGGGCATGTCGCGCCCTTTCGATGGTCTCGGCGAGAATCTTTTCAGCAAGCTTCTGGGTTACGCGATTGAGGCTCTCCTTGGCCTCGCGAATCCGGATCGGATCCGCGCCCGAAAGGGCCGCGCGCAAAGCATCGGCCTGGGCACGAATTTTCGACGCTTCATCGGCACCCATCAGACGATCAGCGGCAGGAAGCTGCCGCTCGGTCGCACGCAGCACGGGCTCGGCGTCATTGCGTGCCTCGACCAGGCGCTTGAAGGCGACATCGCTGTCCCGATTCTCAAGCCCCTGCGAGAGCATCGATTGAACCTGCTCTTCGGAGAGCCCGAAACTTGGCCTCACCTCGATGGCCTGCTCAAGCCCGGTCTCGAGGTCGCGAGCAGCCACCTGGAGGATCCCATCGGCATCGACAAGAAATGAAACCTCGATTCGCGGAGTGCCCGCCGGTGCCGGACGAATCCCGCGCAGTTTAAAGCGCGCGAGAGATCGATTCAGGGCCACCTGCTCGCGCTCGCCCTGCAGCACATGGACATCAACTCCGGTCTGATGGTCGACGAAGGTGGTAAAACGCTCGCGCGCAACCGTTGGGATGCGCGTATTTCGCGCAATCAGGGTCGACATCACGCCACCGTAGGTCTCGATACCGAGCGAAAGAGGGACGACATCGAGAAGCAAGAGGTCCGGACGGTTGCCGGCCAGGATGTCAGCCTGGATGGCTGCTCCCAGTGCCACGACTTCGTCGGGGTGCAGGCTCGTGTCGGGAGTGCGTCCGAAGATTTCGGCTGCGACCCGCTGGACGCAGGCAAGCCGCGTGGGTCCGCCCACGAGCACGACATTCGAAAGATCCTGCAGCGTGAGGCCCGCATCCTTGAGTGCCGCCTCGCAGGGAGCGCGGGTGCGTTCAAGCACGGGGAGCACGAGCGACTCAAAGGTGGCGAGCGAGAGCGTGTCCCGAAAGATCCGCCCATCGATTGCAAGCTCGATGGCTGCTTCGCGTGCGCCGTCTTTCGAGAGCTCCTTCTTGGCATTTTCGGCCGCTTCGATCAGGGCCGCACGCGGCTCACCATCCAGGTCGCCCAGCCCATGGCGTGACTTGAACCATCCGACAATCGCCTGATCGAGGTCATCCCCACCGAGCTGTGTGTCGCCCCGGGTGGCAAGCACTTCGAAGACGCCGTCTTCGAGCCTCAGAATCGAAAGATCAAATGTTCCGCCACCCAGATCATAAACGGCGACGACGCCATTCCTGCTTCGGTCGATGCCATAAGCGAGCGAGGCCGCGGTGGGCTCGTTCACGATTCTAAGCACCTCCCAGCCCGCGAGCCTTCCCGCCGCACGGGTGGCCTGCCGCTGTGAATCATTGAAATAGGCGGGAACAGTGATCACTGCCTTTGACACCGGATGCCCGAGAGCGGCCTCGGCAGAAAGCCTGAGTTCGCGAAGGATCATGGCCGAGATCTCGATTGCAGTGAATGTCTGATCGCCCAGACGGATCCGGACCAGACCATCGCTGCCGTTACCGCCCGAAGACTCGCCTGCCTCAGGCGCAACGATCTCGTAGGGAAACTCGGATGCCCGGTGCTTGAGGTCTTCGTAGCTGCGTCCGAGCAGGCGCTTGACCGAGAATGCTGTCGTGGATGCGTCCAG
>CAIOHW010000416.1 GCA_903858195.1 Oligoflexia bacterium
ATATGCCGGGCGAAAAGGTGAATACCCTTTCACGTTCGGCCATGCAGGAGTCTGCCGGTCTTCTTGCATCGCTCCGCAGCCGTGCAGGAGAGATCTCGGCACTGCTCCTGTGCTCCGGGAAGCCCGGACAGTTCATCGCGGGTGCCGATATCGGCATGATCGCATCCTGCCAGAGCGAGGCCGAGGCAAGGCAGCTCTCGGCCTCGGGGCAAGCCCTTTTCAATGAATGGGAGGATCTGCCTTTTCCGACCATTGCGGTGGTTCAGGGACCGGCCCTGGGCGGTGGCTTTGAGTGGGCGCTCGCGTGCTCGGCGATCCTCATGTCGGATGATCCTGCGGCACGGATCGGGCTTCCTGAAGTGATGCTGGGCCTTCTGCCGGGTGCG
This sequence comes from Oligoflexia bacterium, assembly GCA_903858195.1. GTDB lineage: Bacteria > Bdellovibrionota > UBA1018 > UBA1018 > UBA1018 > CAIOHW01. The sequence continues at coordinate 387 of CAIOHW010000416.1, forward strand.
GGCGGTTGCATGCGTCTCCCGCGAAAGGGGGGGCTTGCCCAGGCGCTCGATCTCATCCTCACGGGAAGGCAGCTCAAGGCTGAAAAGGCCCTCAAGTCAGGGCTGATCGAGGGAGTCATCCCCGCAGCACAGCTCATGCCGGCCTCAGTTGCGTGGGTGAAGCGGAATCTTGAGGCGCTGAAGTCGGGGCGGCGGATCGCCCGCGAGCCGAAGCTTGGCGGCATGGGGGGCGTTGCAGGCTCGGCGCTCGAGCATACCGGGATCGGGCGCGGCGTCATGCTTCGGCAGGCGCGCTCTGGGGTGCTCTCGAAAACCCGGGGAAAATATCCTGCTCCGCTGGAGATCCTCTCGCTGCTCTCCAGGTCCGGAGTGCATTACAGCCCGGGAAAGCTCTCGGGAGCTGCCCGGGATCGGGCGCTTGCGCTCGAAGCCGAGGGCTTTGGGAGGCTTGCGGTCACGCCCGAGAGCAGAAGCCTGATTCATGTGTTTTACCTCATGGAGCAGGTCAAGAAGGCGAGGGTCGGAGAGGGCAGGAACGTCGATCGCGCCGCCGTGCTCGGAGCTGGCGTGATGGGTGGCGGGATCGCCCAGCTTTTTGCGGATCGCGGTACCCCCACGCGCATGAAGGACCTCAACGCGCAGGCGCTTGCGGCGGGCGTGGAGCAGGCGGCCTCGATCTGGCGCAGGCAGGTATCAAAAAAGCGCCTCACTCCCCGCGAGTTCCAGCAGAGGTTGAACCTCGTCTCGCCCGTTCTCGATTACTCAGGCTTCGAGGCCGTCGATCTCGTGGTCGAGGCTGTGGTCGAAAAAATGGAGGTCAAGCGCGCGGTCTTTGCCGAACTCGAGCGGGTGGTTTCGAAGGATTGCGTGATCGCTTCCAATACTTCGTCGCTTTCGATCAGCGAGATGCAAAAGGGAATGCGGGAGCCCGGGCGATTTGCGGGGATGCATTTCTTTAATCCGGTGAGCAGAATGCCGCTCGTTGAGGTGATTCGGGGTGCTGAGAGCAGCCCCGAGGCGGTGGCCACCGTACACGCCTATTGCCGCAAGGTTGGAAAGACTCCGATCGTGGTCAAGGACGTGCCTGGATTTCTGGTGAACCGGCTTTTGGCTCCGTACCTGAACGAGGCAAGCCATCTCGTGGCCGAGGGAGTGCCTGTCACCGAGCTCGATGCGGCTTTGCTTGAGTTTGGAATGCCGATGGGTCCCATGGAGCTCATCGATGAGGTGGGAATCGACGTGGGCGAGAAGGTCTCGCACATCCTGTTTGATGCCTACGGTGCGCGCATGAAGGGGCCCGAGCTCAGCAGCAAGGTACTCGAGTCCGGGCGACTTGGAAAAAAGAACGGGCGTGGTTTTTACTCCTACGCCAAGGATCGCCGGGGGCGATCCACGAAGCGTCCGGATCCGGAGCTTGCCGCCCAGATGGGAATCACTCCTGTTTCTGGCCTGATTCCCGGTTCGGAGCTCGTGGAGCGGTGCATTCTGCCCATGATCAACGAGGCCTCGCGCGCTCTGGAGGAGAGCGTGGTCGAAAGTGCCGGCGAGGTGGATCTTGGGATGATCATGGGAACGGGTTTTCCGCCGTTTCGTGGAGGGCTGCTTCGCTACGCCGATTCGATCGGGATTGAGCACTTGGTCGAAAGGCTCTCCCACCACGCGCGCACCCTGGGTGCCCGCTTCGAGCCTTCTTCGGTGCTCCTCGAAATGAAGGAGCGCGGACAGGACTTTGCCGCCCGGTTTGGCACCGGCTACGAGGCCCAGGGGGGCTGACATGGGCACGGTGCATGTGAGGGGAGGACCCCTTTCAAACGAGGCTCGAACCGGCGAAGCTGCGGGATCGGGTGGTTTTGCGGGGGCCTTCTTTCAGCTCTGGCGCAGTCCGTGGACACGCTGGATCGGCGCGCGCTACCTGAGGAGCAAAAAGAACAGCCGCTTTTTGAACTTCATCACCTGGCTTTCAGTGGGCGGCATTGGAATTGGGGTTTGTGCGCTGATTGTCGTCCTGTCGGTGATGGATGGATTTGAGAATGAGCTTAAGAAAAGGCTCATGTCCTCGGACCTGCACATCCTGGCCACCCCTCGGATCGGTGGCACAGGGGTTGAGCGCGGCAGGGTTGCCGCTGATGCGACCCTCGAGGCGGGCGTCCATGAATGGGCGTTGAAGCATCCCGAGGTTGAAGCGGCCTGGTCGATCCTTGCCACCGAGGCTATTTTGAAGTCCGGGCGCAAGGTGAGCGGGGTTGTGG
>CAIOHW010000417.1 GCA_903858195.1 Oligoflexia bacterium
GCCTGAAGCCACTCCGGTGCCTGCGGGCACTGCAGTTGCTGCGTCCTCGGCCAGGGCTTCAAGCCCCCAGAAAGCCGCGAGTACGACTGAAGTTTGAACGAACGAGGTCAAACGAGCCAACTTATTGATACCGTTGTGCATTTGAAACGGTATAGAAAGATTCGACCCAATCGTCAAACCGATTCTCCCGGATCGCAGCCCGCATCTGCTCCATGAGACGGAGATAATAAGTCAGGTTATGGAGCGTATTGAGCCTCGCTGAAAGGGCCTCACCGGCCACATGCAGATGCCGAAGGTAGGCGCGCGAATACTGCGTGCAGGTCTCGCAGGGGCACTCCGGATCGAGCGGTCCCGGATCATCGGCGTAGCGCGCGTTCTTGATATTCACTTTTCCGCGGCTCGTGAAAAGGGTTCCGTTTCGAGCGTTGCGTGTGGGCATGACGCAATCGAACATGTCCACGCCTGCGCGCACGCCCTCAACGAGATCTTCGGGCCTGCCGACCCCCATGAGGTAGCGAGGCCGGCTGACTGGCAGGAGAGGTGCCGTGAAACGGGCCATCTTCTGCATGAGGTCCGGAGACTCCCCGATCGAAAGCCCCCCGATGGCAAACCCATCAAAAGGCATCGCGCAGATGTCGCGGGCGGATTCAACCCGGAGGTCTTCATAAAGTCCGCCCTGCACAATGCCAAAGCGCATCTGGTGGGGCTTGAGGGGCACTGCAAGCCCGCGCTCCGCCCACCTCACGGTGCGCGACATGGCGGCACGCACCTGCTCGGGCGTGGCCGGATAGGGCGGACACTGGTCAAAGGCCATGACGATGTCACTCCCCAGACCCCGCTGGATCTCCATCGAAAGCTCGGGCGTGAAGCGATGCTTGCTCCCGTCGATGTGCGACTGGAAGGTCACCCCCTCGTCGTCGATCTGGTTGAGGCCCGCAAGCGAGAAGACCTGAAAACCGCCACTGTCGGTCAGGATCGGGCCCTTCCAGTTCATGAAGCGATGGAGTTCTCCAAGCCTCTCGACTCGTGCATGCCCGGGCCTGAGATAAAGATGGTACGTGTTGCCGAGAATGATCCGGGCGTTCATGCCCTCAAGATCCCCCGGACTCATGGCCTTGACCGTCCCTTGAGTGCCCACGGGCATGAAGATCGGGGTCTCAACCTCATGCTCACGCCCGAGGCTTCCCGGGAGCGTGATCCTGCCCACCCGGGCGCGGGCCACGCCCTGGGCATCAAAAGTCTGCTTCTCGATTTCAAACTTTAAGAGCGAGTTCATGTGAGAAAGGGGTTGCTCCTTTTTTCGACCCCCACGCGCGTATCCGGCCCGTGACCGGGGCATACGAGAGTGTCGTCATCGAGCGTGAGGATGCGGCGCTTGATGCTCGAAAACATCTGGTCCTGATCGGCCCCCCAGAGATCGGTGCGCCCCACACTTCCCTGAAAAAGCGTGTCACCTGAGTAGAGGGTTTCTGACGTTCCGGCTGAAGAATCCTCATGCAGGCGCAGGCAGACACTGCCCGGACTGTGGCCCGGAGTGTGGATGACCGAGAGCTTGAGGTCGCCCACCCGGAGGTCCTGCCCGTCTTCGAGGTAGCCATCGAGCGGGAGGGGCGAATCATAGGAGAGTCCGAAGATCCTGCCCTGCTCAAGCAGGTTCAGGTAGAGCGGCTCGTCGCCCCGGTGCAAAAGGATGCGTGGCGCCTCGGGGCGCCCCTCTTTCACGGAGCGCGAAGCGCCGATGTGGTCAAGGTGTCCGTGGGTCTGGAGCAGGTACTTCACCCGGATGGGCGCACCCTGCGGAGTGTGAAGGGCTTCGAGGCGCTTCAGGATCTTCGGGGCTTCATCGCCCGGGTCCACGAGCGCGGCCTCGCCCGTACGCATGCAGGCAAGTAGCCTGCAGTTGCACTGGAAGGGACCGACCACCCAGTTCCGGATCACAGATGACGCGCCCGATGGCGCTGAAGCTGGCGAGGGCATTTGCGGGCTGGCTTACCACACCCGTCGGATCTGTGAGGCAGGATAATAATGGGAAAGGATCTGCACGTGGTGGGTGCCCTGCTCGCCCATCTCCTTGGCGCCCCACTGGCACATGCCGACCCCATGGCCGTTGCCCCGACCTTCGAAACGAAACGCCCCGGATCCGAGCCGGGTCACTTCGAAGGCAGTGCTTCGCAGCCGCTCGGCCCCGATCCGATGCCGGAACTCGGCAGCCGGCATGCGCTTGAGCCTCCCCGACACATCCGAGAACTCCAGGCTCCGGGCTCGTCCCGACTCCCAGCGTGCGGTCACCTTGAGGTCGCGAATCCGAAATCCAAGCAAGGTCGCCAGCTCCGCAGCAGGCACTTCGAACGACCAGCGATACCGGGGAGAAGTGGTGCAATAGCGACAGCGCACACCTCCGGCGATTCCGGGAGCGCGCTCACCAAAGACCCGGTCGGCACCTTCGGTGATGCCGCCGCAGGTCGAATGGTAAAACGCCTTGATCGGGGCTCCCGGCCCATTGCGTGCCACCAGCACCTGGCCTCGGGTTCGGCGCACCAGTTCACGCGCGCGCAGGTCCTCGGATTCGGCGCCTGCGTAGACTTGGTCGCCCGTACCTGCCTCGACATCGTAATGCGAGAGCCTGGACCGTGCGCGCTTGAGTTGATGGAAGGCATAAGTTCGCGCTGCAATGATCTGGGCCGAGATCGATTCTTCGTGCCACCGGGACGAAAACTCGCCGTTCACCACTCCAACAAGGTAGTCCTCGAGGTCGAGTTCATTGACGAGCTCGCAGCCGCGTCCCTTTCGCGAGGTGTAAATCCGGAGCTTCTCGCGCACGGCTCTTCCCTCCCAGCGCAGCCCAGCCTGGGACGAAACGGTGACGGGATCCGATACCGAGTACTGGCTGCTTCCCATCCGGACACGGATCCGACCCCGCTCGCACCGCAGGCGCCAGGCAGACTCCCCGTCAAACCGCACGGTTCGTTGGGCCGAGTGCAGCTCGAGCGACAGCCCTGAGAGCAGGACTTCGGGGACCTCGGTCTTCAGGAGCACCCGAATCGAAGGCGAACGCGGATGGGTGGGTGGAATGCTGGCCAGGCCCCGGGGGCCGGAGATGAGGAGGAACGGGAGTGCGGAAAAAAAAACGGGGAGAATCCTTCTCCCCTTCGAACCCGGCTTCATGCCCACCTCGATTCTGAGGTGGGCATGCCCCGGATGCAAATTCATTTCTTTGCGGTCAGGTACGGCCGCCAGTGAACTGACGAATAATGTCCAGCGGCAGCGGAATGACGGTCGACTTCCCGTTGGTCGAAATCTCCGCCAGGGTCTGCAGGTACCTGAGCTGGAGTGACATCGGGTTATCCGCCATGATCCGCGACGCTTCCGAAAGCTTTTCGGAGGCCTGCAGCTCGCCTTCGGCCGCAATCACCTTCGCCCGGCGCTCACGCTCGGCCTCAGCCTGTCGGGCCATCGCTCGCTGCATCTCGGCCGGCAGGTCGATCTGCTTCACTTCGACGTTGGCGACCTTCACACCCCATGGCTCGGTCTGCTGGTCGAGGATGGTCTGGAGCTTGTGGTTGATGGCGTCGCGCGAGGCCAGGAGCTCGTCGAGCTCGACCTGGCCCAGCACCGAGCGCAGGGTCGTCTGCGCGAGCTTCGAGGTCGCGAGCAGGTAGTTCTCGACCTCCACCACCGCGCGGTTGGGATCGACCACCCTGAAATAGACCACGGCATTGACCTTGATTGTCACGTTGTCGCGGCTGATCGCATCTTGCGGCGGAACATCGAGGGTGACGACGCGAGTGTCGACCACCACCATTCGATCAATGAGCGGAATCAGGATGATCAATCCCGGCCCCTTGGCCCCAATGATGCGACCCAGCCGAAAAATGACCCCGCGCTCGTACTCATTGAGCACCTTGAAGCTCATGAGGAAGAACGCAAGCCCCATGACCAGCAGGAAAAGTGCGCTACCCGAGATGATTTCCATGCAACGACTCCTTATTGAACTTTCTCTTGAGGTTTCTTTGTCGAAACCTTGGCCGTGAATCCTTCCATCGAGACCACCTGAATGCTCTGGCCGAGGCTGAGCCTGCCATCAACCGAGCGGGCATTCCAGCTCTCCCCTCGAATATGGATCTTGCCCAGAGCCGGATCTGCGGGATCCACCCACTCGACGACCCCCGTATAGCCCTGCAGGCCCGACTTTCCCGCTCCACGCATCGCAGCGAGTGCCTTTTCGACCGTCTTGCGCGATCGTGCCAGCACCCAGCTCATCCCCGCCATAAAGACGGCAATCGACACCACGAGCGGAATCCAGAGCTCGGGCTCAATCCGAAGGCTTCCTCCCGCAGGATCCATGACCCAGAGGATGCCGAGCACGAGCGAAATGAGTCCTCCCGCACCCAGAGCACCTGCCGAGGTGACCACCGCCTCGAGGATGAACATCAGGATCCCCAAACCGATCAGAATCAGGCCGCCCGTGCGGATCGGAAGGAGCTGGAAGGACATGAACCCTGTGATGAAGCAGATCCCACCCAGAACACCTGCGATGGTGATCCCGGGATTTGCCACTTCGACATAAATGAGAAGGCCGCCCAGCGACATGAGCAGGGTTGCCACATTGGGGTCGGCTAAAAAATGCAGGAGCTTCTGTCCGGGACTCATCGAAATCGGCACGATGCGCGCGCCCCGGGTTCGAATCGTCCACTCGGAGCGAGTCGACTCGAGCCTGACCTTCCTGCCGTCCAAGGAGGCGAGAAAAAGCTCGGGGGTTTCCGAAACCGATGCAATCAGACCCGTTTCCAGGGCTTGCTTGGCTGAGAGGCTCCTGCTTTTTCGAACCATGTCTTCTGCCACTGCAACCGGACGCCCGCGCTCTTCGGCGAGGCTTCGCACCATCGCGACCGTATCGTTGAGTGACTTCTCGCCCATGGCGCCCGGGATGTCCTCGCCCTTCGAGCCCACCGGGTGTGCGGCCCCGACATTGCTTCCGGGCGACATTCCGGCTGCGTGCGAAGCCACGAGCAGGATGGCTCCGGCCGAAGTGGCCGAGGCACCCGAGGGGCCCACGTAGAGCAGCACCGGCACCTTCGATCGCGCAATCGACTGGATCATCTTTCGGGTGCTCGCGAGCAGGCCTCCCGGCGTATCGAGCTCGAGGAGCACGGCAGAAGCCGAAGGGTCTTCGGATGCCCTGCGAATGACTTCGTCGAGGTAAGCCGCTCCTCCCGGATTGATCGAGCCCTGGATTCTGGCCTGGTAAACCACGCGATCCGCCGCCGCTTGCTTTTCGTCACGGGCAGGGGCTCGGGCAGGGGCGGTCAGGACTGCAAGTAGCATCACGAGCAGCGGCGCCGAACGGCGAAAAAACCTCACGAGATCAAGCCCTCGACCTTCATTCGGGCCTGAAGAGACTGGAGTTTTTCCCAAGCCTCACGCTTGCGCGACGGATCCCCGCTGATCTCGGTAAGCGAGGGGAGCGCCACCCACTCCGGACGAAGGGCCGAAAGCCTCGCACCCTTGCGGGCTTCGAGGCCGAGCCCCAGCACAAATGGAGCCTGCGAAACCGGAAAATCCCCCCACTCCACCACGTACGACCGCGATGTGACCTGAATGGCTGACATCATCCTGGAGAGCAGGGCGAGACCCGCGTCGTCGGGCTTGGATTCGGCAAGCACCAGGATCATGACCGGCACTGTGGCTGTTACTGGGGCGAGTTCAGACGGAGCATCGGGAGCTTCAACCGCCGGGGCCGGGCGCCCCACCCGGGCCATCACCACCGCGTTTTTGGGAAGGAAGCCATTCCAGGACATGCGCCCCGTTCTGGCATAGGTCGGGACTAAAGGCTATTGGAGCCGATGCATCATGCGGTGCGACTGAAGGTGGCACTCGGGACAGCGGGCCGTCTCCTGCGTCAGGTTGCGGCTGAAATCGGTCACATAGGTGAAGTGGAGCCTCGAGCGGCAGGCCTGGCAGTGGGTGTACTGCAGCAGGATCTCCGTGCTGCTCCCGATGACTTTAAAGGAGCTGCCCTCGGACTTGACGGAACCCTGATTATCCTGTGTCGACATGCCCCGACCCTCCCGGTTGTTGGAGCCTGATGGCTCCCACAAGATTCTTCGGAAGAGGCTCGAACCCGCTGAACGGGAAAGATTTGCCCCGATCCTTCATGGGGCAGCAGCAAAGTCCGGACCCGGCAACTTTTTCTCAGTCTTCGCCCGACTTGCGGCCCAGCGACCGCTTGGAACGCAGCAGGCGGTGGTAACTCACGGCAAAACGGTGCGCTTCGTCACGAACGTGGACCAGAAGCTTATAGGCCGGCTGATGCGGCAGGAGAGCCACCGGGTTCTTGCGGTTGGGAATGAAAATGCGCTCGAGGCTCGAGCGCACTTCGCTGGATTTGAAGTCGCTCTCGGTGCGCGCCTTGGCAAGCCCCACGACGGCCACCCCCTGCACTTGGAGCTCTTCGAGGATGGCCACGGCCTGCGAAAGCTGGCCCTTGCCGCCATCGACGACGACCAGATCCGGCATGGCGTTACCTTCGCCGCCTCCGGAGCCCTCTTCTTCCACCATGGCCTCGAAGCGGCGCCCCAGCACCTCCTTCATCATGGCAAAGTCATTGGATCCCTCGACCGTGCGGATCTTGTAGCGGCGATACAGGTTCTTGTCCGGCGCGCCATCGATGAAGACCACGCGCGAGGCTACGGCGTCCTGCCCGTGAATGTTCGAAATATCATAGCACTCAATCCGGTGCGGAAGCTTGGCAAGCCCAAGCTTTTCCTGCACCTCTTCAAGGGCTGCAATTCCGTGCCCGGCCGTGCGGCGGGCATGCTGCTCGACGGCGTAGCGCGCGTTCTGTCGGGCAACGTTTAAGACCTGCTCGTCCTGCGGCGTCTCCGCAAGCCGCATTTTCAGCCCGGTGCTGCGCTCGAGGGTTTCGAGATCCGAGCGGTTCTCGGGCGCCACCGGAAGCAGGACTTCGCTGGGGCGCGCAAGCCCCTCTCCCCCCGGAAAAGTGCGATCGTCCTCGGGGTCCGCCTTCTCGAGCGACACGTAATACTGCGATAGGATCTGGTCGATGATCTCGCCGTCGGTCTGCGAGGCATCGGCATTCTGGAGGTCAAAGTGCCTGACCGAGAGCAGCTTCCCGCCGCGGATCTGCAGCAGCACGGCATGGGCCAGAAGCTCCGTGCGGGCGATGCCCACCACATCACGGTTTCGGTCGACTCCCGCCTCCTGCACGCCTTGAATGGCCGTGATCCCGTCGAGCGCCGCAATCTGGTCGCGGATCTCGGCTGCGTGCTCGAACTCCTCCTGCCGGGCAACCTCCTCCATGTCGTGCCTGAGCCTTCCGACCAGAGCATCCGAGCGCCCCTCCAGCACATCCACAGCCTGCTGGATCTGGTGCCGGTATCCCGACTCGTCCACGACCCTCACGCAGGGGGCCGAGCACTTGCCGATCTGATGCAGCAGGCAGGGGCGGCTGCGGTGACGGAAGGTGTTGTCCGAGCAGTCCCGGAGCTGGAACGTTTCATTCAAGAGCTGCAGGGTCTGCC
>CAIOHW010000418.1 GCA_903858195.1 Oligoflexia bacterium
AACCTACTATGGGAACGGACCTCTCTTTGGCAAGGGCTCGGAGCGCAGAATGAGCCCTGCCTGCGCCCTATTTCAGGCGGATATCCGTAATGATCCGGGCGGGTTGGCTCAGGTCAAACACCTCAACCGGACGGCCGGACTTGAGGTTCAGTACGAACGACCACTGGTCGGCATGGACGGCCGGCAGGAGTTCGACCGATTCGACGACCGAGCTCTTTTTAAATGCGCGAACCACCTGGGTGGGGGCGAAGTCCATCTGGGGACGCCCCCAGATCGTGTAGATCAGGCGACGCTCTTCGGGATTGATCGAAACCTGGTAGTACGGTGCCCGCGGGAGGGCCGTCGGTTCTCCATCCGCCCTGGATGCATCGAGGTCGATGACAATTCGCTCGAAACCTTCAGGGTTCGCCGCCCGACGGATGTCCTTCACTCGCACATTCTGGATGGCCGAATCCCCACCCACGACCATGCCGTCGGCAAGATAATTGCGGGTTTTCTTGCCGTCAGCCTGAAAGACGCGCTGGGGCTCGATGGCGCCGAGGACCGCGCTCGAAGAGAATCCTGCCAAAAAAACCGTGACGCCCAGAGTGACGGGAAAACGCAGCTTCATTCTTCAAGCGTACGCGCGGAAGGGCACCAAGGCAACGAACCACGAACAGCCAGAGCAGGACTTGGGCTGCACCCTGGCCCCCTCCACAGCCTGGGGTACTTGCGGTGTGCGCCGGCCGGCCAAACTCCTCCACGCTGCGACGCGGGGGGTCTCCCGGCGGGGATGCGTAGGCCCCAAAGCGCTCATCCTGCCTGCACCGGGGATCGGTCGCCGGAAGCTCTCCGCGCTGCGCCAAGGCGACGAAAAAAGGTTCCGGGTCCCGCAAGAGCAACCCCCCGGGAAAATAGGTGGCGGGAATCGCGGCTGAGCGGACCTCAAGCCAGTACACGCCGGCATTCAGGGATTGGGCTCGAAGCTCGCTGTCGAAGTTAGTGAAGCCGCTCTCCCCCACCTCCATCGGCACCCGCTCGGTAAACGGTACGCTCGAACCAGGGCGTCCGTTGCGATCCCGGCGCAGAATGCCCCTGGCTTGTGCGGGCGAGAATAGGGTGAATGAGAGCAGGCGCACGGCGAGGTCACCCCCGGAATGCTCGAGCCTGAGCCAGGCGGCGGGATCGGCAAGCTGGCCGGCTGCGGCCCCCGAATCTTCGCCGGCAGCGAGAAGAGTCTGGGCATCCTCTGCGTGGGACTCGAACCCGCTCTGGCAGGAGGCGGCAAGCCTGCCAATCGAGGTGGTCTTGCCCTGGCGCACTTCGAACGGGCCACGGACGAACTGGCGGCGAAAAAGCGTGCCCCCCGGGCAAATCCGGTGCTCAAGCGCCGCATAGTACGAGGGCAGGGGTGCTGCGCCTGCGGCGTAGGGCTCCAAGATCAGGTCGTATGTACCTGGCTTGAGCAACGAGAGGTGCGCCCGGCCCTCACGATCGGCAAGTGACGCGCGCATCACCGTGCCATTTTCCCTGGAAATAGCGACCACCTGCGCACCGAGCAGCGGCCTTCCCGCCGGATCCTCGATCGTGGCACGAATGCCGCCGGTCCCTCGGTCCACGCGGTAGACCTCGCGGATGCCCAGCTGATCGTCACACCCCAGGTGTGCCTGCTCGGGTCCCTCAGTGTGCAGCATCGTGGCCTGCATCACACCGCTGTGTGAAAGCCCAAAGGCATGTCCCAGTTCGTGGGTGAGCACGTTTTCGATAAAGATGTCGGCACCCCCCGTATCCTGCGGCCGGGCGGTCAAGCGGTACTGGAGATCATTCAAGACGATGTCGGTCTCAAAGATGCGGCCCGTGTCGGCTTCGTACCAGACCTGGGTCAGGCCCAACACCTCGGGATCGAGCACATCGGCCGAGCGGCTGGCAAAATACAGGCTGCTCTGTCCGTTCAGATCACCTCTAGGGAGGAAGAGGTCGGGATCAGATCCCTGCCAGTAGTCAAACCGGAGGGTCCCCGGGGCAGCCGCCTCCCATCGCTGAAGTCCGGTGACAGCGGCCTGAAAGACTTCTGAATCCGAAAGCCCGGACTCATTGCCGGGCTGTCCCACGAGCTCCAAGCGGGCCTGACTCCACAAGACGGGTACGCCCGAGCGGGTCAGAGTGGGGGTGGATGCCGAGGCAAACCCACCCGTCAAAAGCAAGGCAGGGAGGCAATCACGGAGTTTAAGCAGCGGAGCCCCCTTTTCGGGGGATCCTTCGGCATGACTAGCGGCGCTTTTTCAGCCCAAGCCAGACCGCTAGAGCAAAAAGCCCAGCGACCAAGGCCAAACCAAGCAGCCTCTGTCCTGAGCTGGCCGTTTCCGCCCCTCCCGACGAATCAGGAGCCCCCACTTGAGCGGACTCACGCGCTTCCGGCTGCAACCCGGGTGCCTGCCCATCGACACGCCCCGGTGCGACCGAAGGTGAGGGACTGCTCCCCTGTCCGCCCGAATGGCCCTGTTCAGCCACGACCTTTTTGAGGTGCTCCAACGTCCAGGGGGCTTCGTCATCCACTCCCGCGCCCTGCAGCACCTCACGGCCCTGGGCATCGCGCTCGAGCCGGTACTTGCCCATCATCATTCCACGAACGGGATAAGACCCGTCCTCCTGAACGGGCCCGAGCATCAGCACCACTTCTTCGCCCGGCGCAAACTCGGCAGTCCCGGCCACCTGCATGCCCAGCCCGTCTTTCGTGCCTCCCAGCTCCCGCACTTTAAAATCTTTCGCGCGAAGGGGGTTGGACTCGGGCTCCTTGATGACCTCTACAGCCCGCATCTCGGTAAAGGTAAAGATGCGCCTGGATCCATCAGCCGAGGTCACCCAGTCGGCAGATGACTTTGCCGCCACGGCCCGCACGATCAGCTCGGCATCCCCCACTCGTTTTGGAAACGGCACCGGTACGAAGGTCGTGGCCCGGGCACTGCCCGTGAGGGGGCCAAAGACCCAAACAGCGGCAAGGGTGAAGAGCAGACTGAAGGTGGGAACGAACGTTCGTTGGATCATCCCTTTCAGTATACTCGACGCTTGCGCTCCGGCTAGGGCGATGCTATCAGACAGCCTCCTTTCAGTTGGTGACTGGGATAAGTGGGCCGCTAGCTCAGTTGGTAGAGCAGCAGACTCTTAATCTGCGGGTCGAAGGTTCGATCCCTTCGCGGCCCACCATTTTTCCCCAAAAACGGTCAAACATGACTCCCCCAGTAAACCGCACCATCCCCCGGCACGTTCGCGAAAGAGCCCAGAACAGCGCGCTGTATTTCGCGCTTTTCATCGGGCTGCTCGCGCTCACGGTCGGTGTGTATCGCGGAAGCCTGCACCTGGTTCAGCTCGAGGCGCATGAAGTCACGCTGGCTGAGCTTCCGAGCGCTCTTTTCCTGAGCCTGCTCAGAATGCTGGCAAGCTACCTGGGCTCGCTCGTTTTTGCCTTTGGACTTGGCCTCATGGCGGCCCGCACCTCGTGGGGCGAGAGACTCATCATCCCGCTTCTCGATACGCTTCAGTCCGTTCCGGTGGTCGGATTTTTTCCGGCAGCCATTTCCTTTTTCATCAGTGCAACGCAGGGCCATCGCATGGGCGTGGAGATGGCAAGCGTCTTCCTGATCTTCACCTCGCAGGCCTGGAACCTTGCCTTTGCCGTTTACGAGGCAACCAAGACCATCCCGCAGGACAACCTTGATGCGGTAGCAAGCTTTGGGGTTACGGGATCGCAGCGTTTTTGGCGGCTTTACGCGCCCGCCTGCGTGCCGAGGCTGATCTACAACAGCATCTTGTCGTGGTCCAACGGCTGGTACTTTCTCGTAGCCTGCGAGATCATCGCCGTGGGCCTGATTCAATACCACCTGCCGGGCATCGGAAGCTTCCTGTCTCGCGCTGCCGAGGCAGACCAGATGCGTCTCGTGGCCTGGGGACTTGCATCGCTCTCGGGCACGATCCTACTGATGGATTTTCTGTTCTGGCGACCGCTCTCGATCTGGGCCGAACGCTTCCGGCAGGAACAGAGCGCCTCGGCCGGGCGTGATGAGGGAGCCCTTTCGCAGCCCGAGTGGGTGCACGCCCTTTCTGACCTGGTTCGTCCCGTGGGCTCGGCGCTACGCAGGCTGCTTCGGGTTCTGCTTTATCCGGTGATCTGGGGTGCTCGCGAAGTGATGCTGCCCCTGTTCTGGGATCTGCCTGCAGCCCTTTTTTCGGCGCTGGGAAGCTGGCTCGAGGACGTTGTGCTTTCTCCGCTTCGCAGCCGGTACGAACACCTGGCGGTACGCTTTGGTTGGATGCGCACGCTGCTTCCGGCGCTGTTGGGTATCGCCACGGGAATTGTGGCCGCCAGGCTTCTGCTCGTGTGGCTTTCGCCCCCGTGGCCCGCGATGGTTCGCGAGCTTCCGGCGGCCATTTTCTACTCCACGCTCAGGCTCGTGATTGCGATGACGATCTCGCTTGCGATCACGATCCCGCTGGTCCTTTGGTGCTGGGATCGCCCGCGACTGAGACAGGGGCTCACCACGATTGCCCAGATCGGAGCCAGCCTTCCTGCTGTGGCGCTTTTTCCGCTGCTCGTGCTCGTCGCCGTGCGGCGGTTTGGAGGCGGCATGGAGATCGCGAGCGTCGCGCTCGTGCTGACGGGCATGCTCTGGTACCCGCTCTTCAACTGTCTGGGAGGGATCAGCACGATCCCGGCAGATCTCACCGAGGCGATGCGCGGCATGGGGCTCACGCGCACGGGGCTCTGGAAAAAGCTCGTCATCCCGGCCATTCGGCCGGCGCTCGTCACCGGCGCGATCACCGCATGGGGCGGGGGCTGGAACGCGCTCGTGGTCTCGGAGTATGTCCGCTACCGGGACCAGACCTTTCAAGTGACCGGAATCGGGAGCCTGCTTGCCCGGTCCGTTTACGAGTTGGGCGACAATCAGGCGATCACCTTTTGCATTGCGGGCATGGTGGGCTGGATCCTGCTCATCAATGCCCTTTTCTGGAAACCGATTTACCGGTCCACGGTGGACCGATACAAGTTTGAGGCGTAGGAAAACCCAGATGGCTCGCGGTCCCGAACTCTTCAAACTGGAACACGTCACCCAGAGGTTTCGCCTCCCGCAGGGCGATGTCACCGTGCTGAACGATGTCAGTTTCACGGCCTCCGAGGGCGAATTCATCGCCATCGTAGGCCCGTCGGGCGCAGGCAAGAGCACGATCTTGAGGCTCATCAGCGGGCTTCTTAAGCCCTCGCAAGGACAAGTGATTTACAAAGGCAGGCCCCTCACCCAGACCAACCTCGAGGCGGCCATGGTGTTCCAGAACTTCGGGCTGCTCCCGTGGCTCACCGTCGCCCAGAACGTGGAGCTTGGACTGGAGCCCCGCGGTCTCGATCGCGCGGCGCGTCGCAAGCGCGTGGCCACCTATATCGCCAAAGTGGGTTTGGAAGGGTATGAGGAGGCCTATCCGAGGGAGCTTTCGGGCGGAATGAAACAGCGCGTGGGCCTCGCCCGTGCGCTTGCCGTCGAGCCCGAGATCCTCCTGATGGACGAGCCGTTTTCTTCGCTCGATGCCCTCACCTCGATCAACCTTCGAGACGAGCTCATCGACATCTGGAGCGATCGGGACTTTCCGGTCAACACGGTGGTCATGGTGACACACATGATCGAAGAAGCGATCGAACTGGCGGACCGAGTGCTGGTGCTCTCGAGCCGTCCCGGCCAGATCGCGGGTGACCTGCAGATTGATCTGCCGCGCCCACGAGACAAGCGGGACAAGGCTTTCAGCGAGTATGTCGACAAGATCTTCTCACTGATCGCGTAACGAGAAACGGAAGTATGGACAAACCTGGCGGAACAACGCACGCAGCTGCAAACGAATCGAACCAACCCCTTCCCCAGATCGGGATCTCCGAGATCCTCGGCCTGGTGGAACTACTCAGGGCCAAGGGCGGCCGTGAGGACATCTACAAGCTCGCCCGCGAGCTGCAGATGGAATTTGGAGACACTCTGACCGTGATTCGGGCGGCCGAGCTCCTGGGCCTCGTGCACACTCCGGGTGGCGATGTGGAGATCGACAAGGCGGGAGACGAAATCGGGCGCGCCAAGATCGGCGACCGCAAGGGCATCATCCATGACCAGCTGCTCAAGCTGCCCGTGTTCAATACGCTCTCGGGCTTCTTGAAAGAAAAAGAAGACCATCGGGCCTCTCGTGACGAGGTGCTTGAGAAACTGGCCGAGCTCATCCCCAACGAAAACGCCGAGCAGACTTTCACCACGCTCGTGCAGTGGGGACGCTATGCCGAGCTGTTCGGCTACAACGACGACAGCGAAACATTCTACCTCGACACCGAGGCCAGCGCCTAGCCCTCAAGGCATCTTACCTGCAACACGTTTGCAGATGATGCGAGTCATCTGGGCCATCGATGCGATCGGCGAGTCAGCCCTCCTGATGGAGCGGTCGGCCGAATTTCTCAGACAGCTGGCTGCGCGCACCGCGCTTGAGATCGAGCCGGTCTCGGTTCTCGAGGGCATCCGGGCCGAAGCAGGCCTCGAAGACCGGCTCCTCACTGATGACCAGGCGCTCCCCGCGCTCGAACGAAGCCTCCGCTCGCTTGTGGGCGAATTTGACGACCTTGCGGCCCATTTTCTCGCCCCCAGGGTACTGGGCGGATCCACCTTTCCGGCTGCCAAACGCCTGGCCGCACACGCGGCCTCCGAATCGGCCCAACTCATCGTGTGCTCAACGCACGCACGAAGCGGGCTCCCTCGGCTGCTGCTCGGAAGCTTCACTGAAGAGCTCCTCAAGATCTCTCAGACTCCTGTCGCCGTTGTGAGGGCTCGGCCCGTGCCCGAGCCGTCGCCCGAGACATTGAATGTCGCGTACTGGACGGAGTTCCACGATGGAGACTCCATCCACTTTCGCGAAGTCGTGAATGAATGCCGAAGACTGGGCTCCCGCCTTTCGCTCTTTCACTGCCCGGAGCGACTCCTTGAGCCGCTCGTCCAGGGCGGAACCTATCTTTTCAGCGGTGCCCAGCCCGTTCTCCACCGCATCACCTCACCCGAGCTCTATCGCCTCGAGCGCAGAGGGCTTGCCTGGGCCCGCTGGGCCGAGCACCAGGGGGTGCCCTGCGAATTCACTCTGGACGAAAGGCCTGGCAGTTTTTCAGCCCACTTTATCGAGCTCCTCGAGATGCAAAAATCCGG
The DNA here is from genome assembly GCA_903858195.1 of Oligoflexia bacterium. Classification (GTDB taxonomy): domain Bacteria; phylum Bdellovibrionota; class UBA1018; order UBA1018; family UBA1018; genus CAIOHW01. The sequence goes on from CAIOHW010000418.1 coordinate 7,191, forward strand.
CATCGCATTCGTGGCCTGGCAAACCGGGCCCACTGGCCGCGGAGGCGGCCCCCGGCTGCGCGAGGTGCTTAGAAAAGCCCCCTGTCCCGTCTGGGTCCTTCGATGATACCATTCGGGCATGGCCCGAAAATTCGAAGTCAGCCTCGACCTCGTGCGTGAGGCCAAAATCTTTCTCGATCGCCACCTCAAGCCTTCTCCGCTACTCAAAAATGCGTGGCTCTCGGAGGCCTACGGGTGCGAGGTCTACCTCAAGCTCGAAAACATGCAGCCCATCGGGTCATTCAAGATCCGCGGGGCCTCCTTCCGAATCTCCAAACTCTCTGCCGAGGAGCGCGCCTGCGGCGTGATCGCAGCCAGTGCCGGCAATCACGCCCAGGGCGTGGCCTGGGGCTCCAGGCTTCAGGGGGTCACCGCCAAGATCGTGATGCCGCGAACAGCCCCGCTGCTCAAGATTGAGAACACGCGCGCACTGGGCGCCGAGGTCATCCTCTCGGGCGAGAACTATGATGGAGCGTTTGCCCATGCCCAGACGCTCGTTGCAGCCGAGGGCCGCGTCTACGTGCCTGCGTTTGAAGATCCGCATGTCATCGCAGGCCAGGGTGTTGTGGCGGTTGAGCTTCTTGAGCAGGTGCCGGATGCCGACTTCGTTGTGAGCTCGATGGGCGGTGGCGGACTCATGGCCGGAATGGCCACTGTCTACTCGGCCCTGAGACCGCAGACGAAGCTCGTGGGCGTGCAGGCTTCGGGCGCTCCCTCACTCGTGCGTTCGCTTCGGGCAGGCCAGGTGGTTCCCGCCACCCCGGTCAATACGTTTGCAGATGGAATTGCCGTGGGTACGGCAAGCGAGACGCTTCGCGACCTGCTCACAGGCAGGCTTCATCGCACCGTGGAGGTCGATGATGAGACCACGGCTGCTGCTGTACTCACCCTTCTTGAAAAGGCCAAGACCGTCTCAGAGGGCTCTGCAGCCATCGCCCTGGGCGCGCTCGAACAGCTTCGAGACGAGGTCAGGGGCAAGAAGGTCGTACTCATCGTGAGCGGCGGCAACATCGATGTGAACGTGCTTTCGCGCATCATTGATCGGGGCATGATCCGCAAGGGCCGAAGGCTCCGCATGGATGTCGTGATCTCGGATCGTCCCGGGTCGCTTGCCAAGCTCACGCAGCTTTTGGCCCAAAAAGAGGCCAACATCCTTGAGGTGATCCACGATCGCAGCAAGCCATCAACCTTGATTGACCAGACCGAGGTTGCGCTCACGCTCGAGACCCGCGGACCGGATCACAGCCGCGAGATCATCGAGGCGCTCGAAAAGCAGGTCCTCAAGCTTGAGCTTGCGCACTAATCGCTATCTTGTGAGCTCGTAGATGCACTCATCCCTGCGGACCCCGTCTTCGTTTGAAAGAAGCTCGCGGCTGAGAAGCCGGCATTTGAATTCAGGATAAAGGGCTGAAATCTCCTGCGGGCCCACCGAAAATGGAGGACCGTCTGGATCAGCGGGGGTGCGCTCCAGTACGATCTGAAGTTGCCTGAAATCGGGGCCCGCGCAATGGGCGATGAGTGACTTGAGATGTTTCGTGTAGTTCTGGCGCATCTCAGGGGGGAGCGCGATCAGGGCAGCACGGTCGTAAACTGTGCCGATGGGCCCCAGAAGCACTGGATTCATTGAAAAGAAATCGCCCTGATAGATCGTGATGCGTCCGGGTTTTGGTTCCGCTTGAAACACCTTGAATCCGTCTTGGCGGTGCTCTTGGTGCACCAGGTGATTTTCCGAAAAAAACGCCCGCACCCCGAGCTCGCTCAGCTCCACCCCGATCACTTCGTGTCCCTGCGAGGCAAGCCACAAAAGGTCGAGGCTCTTTCCACACAAGGGTACGAGCACCCGGGTCGGCGCAAGTTTCGGAAAATGCGCCACGAGCCCCGGCTCGACCTCGGTCTGGTGCCAACCCGTCTCTCCGCGCTCCCACCTGCCCAGCCAGAATTGCTTATCCATGCCTAACCCTATAAGTTGCGGCGTCATGTTAGCTAGAGCTAGG
>CAIOHW010000419.1 GCA_903858195.1 Oligoflexia bacterium
GCGCTCGTGGCCGCGCTCGGAGTGCTGGCCGCTCTCTTCCTTCCCGACGAAGGCGGGAAGGGTGGAAACCAGGGCAAACGGGGACCGTCATCGGTCCAGGGATCCGGTCCCGGAGGTATCGAGGAGAAGCAGGATCTTGAGTCGCTCCTGCCGAAACTCGCAGAGCCTCCAAGAAACAAGACTGCCGAGATGTTTTTTCGGCAGGGGTTTCGAGAGTTCAAGTCCCGAAACTACCTGAGGGCCCGGTCTCAGTTTGAGCTCGCGCTCCAGATCGTACCCGACCATGAGATGGCGAGGCGTTACCGGGAGAACTGCAACCAGGCCATCGACGATGAGGTCAAGACCCTGATCGAGGCCGGTAGAAAAAGCTTCGAGAGTGGAAAGCTGCGTGAAGCTCGCGGGTTCTTTGAGGCGATCCGGCGCCTATTGAGTGCCGACCAGTCGAACCCGGCCTATCTGGAAGCAGGCGATCTGCTCAAGAAAGTCACTGACGAGCAGGCACTGGAGTCGGGCGGATGAACGCCATCCTGACCATACTCAGGAACGGACAGACCCTGAAGAGCCAGCCCCTGGCCGGGGGCGAGCTTGTGCTCGGGCGGGGCGACTCGTGCGATGTTCGGCTGGATGATCGGGCGGTCTCGCGGCAGCATGCCCTGCTGAGGTCCTCGGAGGGAGGGATCAGCATCGAGCGAAAAAGTCCAATGGCTCCATTGACGGTAAATGGCGCCGAGTGCGAGGCCACGATCCTCAAGGAGGGCGATGAGATCGGCATCGGTCCATTCCTGATCCGCATCTCAGTGCCCGGCCATTCCGTCGCGCGGGCTGAGTTCGTGGCAGAGGAGCCTCCCGCCGCCCCACCACTCCTTCCCTCGATCGAGGCTTTCTCAGAGCCGCCCGGAAATGAGCTTGTAGCGGAGTCCTCCTCCGAGCCGCTGCCGGTTTCGATTTCAATTCCAACCCCAGACCCTATGGTCGCATCCGAGCCCTCGCTGAGCCTGGCAGGGTCGAGCTCAAGCTTCTCGAGTCCGAGCGCAGTTCCGGCCGAGATCGATGTATCGATGGTTTCGATGGAACCCGTCGAGGTGGCCGAGGATGCCAAGACGAGCATGCTGGGCGGAGAGGCAGTCAAGCTCAAGATCACAATCGCTCCGGGCTCGGCAAATTTGGAGGCGGGTGAGTTCGATCAGGAAGAGATCTCGATAGGTCGCGGCAAAGGCTGCGACATCGTCCTGAACGACAAAAAGGCATCCAGGAAGCACGCAGTGATTCGCCGAATCGGGGTGGGTGCAGGGGCGACCTATTCGGTCGTGGATCTCCAATCTGCAAACGGCACGCAGGTGAATGGAGCCCGGATCTCCGAGCACATGCTCTCGGGAGACGACCTCATCAGGATTGGCGATGTCGACATCATCGTCCAATCCGTGAGCGCAGGCTTCGAGGCCCGGGCCAGTCGATTTCTCAAGGTCGATGGGCCCGAGGCCATCCATGTGGATCCGGACGAGGATGCCGATCTGTTTGGCTCTGCGCAGCCGGTCGAAGCTCCGATGCCGATCCTGCCTTCAGCATCTGGAGGTACGGGTTTTTCGGGGCTATCGGGCGTATCCGGAATTGCTGGAATCTCGACCTCCGGCGGTGCGGGCGGGAGCGGTAGCCTGCTCGAGAAGTTTCGGGCCCTGCCTCCCGGACGCCAGCTCCGGATCGGACTGCTGGCGGTCATGGGTGTGGTGTTCGTGATGACCATGGGCGAAGAAGATGCGCCCAAAACCAAGAAGAAGTCGCCTCAGACCGCCGCCTCGGCGATTCCAGCACCTTCGGGATCGGGGCAGCCGGGAGCACGCCCCGGATCTTCGCTTCCCACCTTTGCCCAGCTCAAGCCCGAGCTGCAGAAGTTCGTCGATGCGCAGTACAACCTCGCGATGGAGTATTACCGCAATCGCGACTTTGAGCGCTCACTGTACGAGGTTGAGAAAATCTTTCAGTACGTCGCGGAATACAAGGACGCAACCGACCTCAGACGCTACTCGATCGAGGGAAGGCAACGACTGCAGGCGCAGGAAGAAGAGCGCAAGCGCAAGGAGGCCGAAAAGCAGCTGCGCGAAAAGGTATCCAGGCTTGTTCTGGAAATTGATGGGCACATGCAGCGAAAGGAGTTTGATCGCGCGCGTGAGTATTTTGCCGAAGTCATCGCGATCGATCCTGAAAATCCGCAGATCGCCGAGTGGAAGGCCCAGATCCAGAAATATGATGACGAAAAGCGTGAGGCCGAGCTTCGAAAGCGAATGATGGATGAAACCCATGCGCGTGCGCTGGAGATCATCGCGGACGCTGACCGGCAGCGGAAGGACCGGAGGTGGCTTGAGTCGATCCAGACGTATGATTCTGCGATCAGGCTCGGCCCCGAGGATCGCAAGATCATGGATCGGGCCCGCCGTGGAGCGGATCTCGCACGCTCGGGGCTCAAGTCGGCGGTAGAGCCGCTGATCGCAACCGGAACGGAGGCTGAGTCGCAGGGTGATTTTGCCAGAGCCTTCCAGTCGTACGACCAGGTGAAGGGCATTGACCCCGGTGACTCAAGAGCCGTTGATGGGATTGCGCGAATTCGCAGCATTCTCAATGAGCAGGTGAAGGGTCTCTACACCGAGGGAGTGCTTGCGGAGAGCTACAGTGATTTTGCCCAGGCCAAGGCAAAGTTTGAGCAGATCCTTGAGATCGCCCCCAAGGACGACCCCTACTACAGCCGCGCCAAGCGAAAGCTTGCGAAGTATTTCGTAAAGGAGGAGCCCAAGCTTGAGTGAACCCGCAATGATCCGCGTGGCGGCATCGAACTTCAGTGAGCGCCCCGGTTTTGATGGAGTCTCGGAGAACCACCATGTGAGCCTTCCTTCACAGGGCATCCTTGCGCTTGCGGATGGACTGGGGGGCACTACCGCCGGGAGGCAGGCTGCATCGCTGGCCTGCGCTTCGGTCGTGGAGTTTCTGCAGCGCGAGGCTCGGGACCAGGAGGCGACTCTTCCGTTTGTCCTGAGGAGTTATCTCTCACTGCCCGCAAACGTGCTTTTCAATGCCTTGGTGCATGCCAACCGGCGCTTGCTTGCCGTGAATGCGGACCGCGGTGTCCACGAAAAGGGGGCAGCCTCGATCGTGGCCGGATTCGTGGACCGGCAGTCGCTTGCCTTGGCGTCGGTCGGGTCGGTGTCAGCCTGGCTTGAGCGCGAGGGTCGGATGGAGGAGCTGCTGCGTCCGCGCACGTGGGGCAGGCTGCAGGACCCGGTTCGTCCCCCCCCGGGCTGGATGTCCAGAATTCCGCTCTCAGCCCTGGGGGTGGTGGCAGATCTGGAGCCTGAGATCATTGAGTTCAGACTCAGGCCCGGAGATCGGGTTCATATCGGCACAGGGGTGTCCGCTGGAATCGATAATGTGCAAGAGTTTCAATATGATATGGCTGAATCGGGGGCCCCCGAGAAGGCGACCCTGACGTGGGGGTTCGAGTAGTTGACTGAAACCATAGGGCTTGGGCTATACTTAGCTTTGAGGGTGGAGAGCCGTGACGGGCCTCAGGTTTTTGAAAGAATGTCCGAAATGAAGTTTATGGAACAGCGTTTCTTCAATCCATCGCTGAAACCGTCTTGGGCCTCGGTCAGGCAGCGAGTCGTTTCGCTCTCGCGGTCGCTGCTCAAGGACGATTCGGGACAGTCCATGACCGAATACATCCTGATCTTGTTCATGGTCGTCCTGCTGTTTAACCAGCTCAAGGGCCGATTCTTGAGCAAGATGCAGGGGCTGGTGGACAAGGTGGGTGGTGACCTTGATAGCGCCACTAGCGGAGAATAATCCGTCCCCTCGTGGTCGATTCCTTCGGGCGCTGCTCGATGACGAGCGCGGGCAGGGGATCACCGAGTACATCCTCATCCTCAGTTTCTCGATCGCAACTTCGGTGCTGTTTGCCCGCCTGATCAAGGCTGGAATCGATCGTGGGATTCTCGTCTTTGGCGGCGAGCTCGAGCGGGACCTCAAGACCGGGAGGACTCAGCTGGGTGCCTGGAAGAATTGAAGAGGCCGGACCCGTCCTCGCCATCACCCTGCTCTCGCTCCTTGCCGCACTCTGGGATGTGCGCACCCGTCGCATTCCCAACTGGCTCACCTTTGCGGCCTCCGCCGCAGGAATCATCTACTTCTCCCTGCATGCAGGCTGGGGAGGTCTTGGGCTGGCATTCGCGGGAGCGCTCGTGGGCCTGCTTGCCTATGTGCCGCTCTTTGCGATGGGGTGGATGGGGGCGGGGGATGCCAAGTTTCTCATGGCGCTTGGAGCCTGGGGTGGCCCTCGATACGCACTCAACGTGGCGGTCCTCTCGATCGGAGTGGGGGCTGTATTCGGGTTTTTGCAGATTCTCGTCACTGGGCGGCTCCAGGATTTTGTGAGGCGCTTCTGGAGCTTTGCGCGCTCGTGGACCTTCCGCGAGCTGGAGCCCCTTCCATTTCGGGGAGATCGGAGCCTCACGCTGCCCTTTGCCGTACCCATGGCCGTGGCTGCAGTGGGGCGTAGCCTCGATCGTCTGCCTGAGGTGGTGACATGGCTTCGCTAAACAGGCGGCACTCGGGCAAACCGGCCGAGTCCGGTCAGGCCCTGACCGAGTACGTTTTGCTCGTTGCCCTCATTGCGCTCGCCTACCTTCTGGTGGTCCGGCAGTTCCGCGCCCTGCAGCTGGCTGATCGTCTCCTCGATCCCATCCGCGAGCGTTACGCGACGATCTACCGTTTCGGTCATCCGCAGGCCAAGCCACCCGAGGAGGGCGGAGCCTTTCATCCCCGGATCCCGCAGGGAAATACGATCCGTCTCTTCATTAATCCGAGGGAGACCCAATGAGCCGGCGGAGGCAAGCAGGCAACGGCGAGGCCGGGCAGTCGACTCTCGAGTTCGTGCTCACGATGATCCTGTTCGTGGGCTTCCTGCTCTTCTTCATGAAGCTGTCGTTCTTCATGGCCTACGGAAACCTGGTCCAATACGCCACTTTTTTGGCGGCACGCTCGTACCAGGCATCGGGGCCGGATGAGAACGATCAGCGCGACCGGGCCAAGCTCACCCTGGTGCGGCTGCTCAAAAAGTCCGAGGGAGAGACAGGAACCGAACGATTTCAGGCGATTGCGCAGGGATCAGGAGGCGGCGACCCCATCGGCGCCCAGGTCGGACCCGATGCCCTTTTCGACCCCGCAGATGACGCTAACAGTTGGCTGCAAGGTGTCCGATATACCTTCAGGAGTCGACTATTTGTGAACCTGCTTGGTGACAAACCCAGCCCACCCCAGCCCGGCCAGCCAGGAGCCCAGTCTCCGGGCGTGGTGTCGTTTATTTCCGAGAGCTGGCTGGGACGCGAGGTCACCGAGAGCGAGTGCAGGCAGGAAGTCGAGGAGGTGCTCCGTGGCGAGCTCGATAACGGCTGCTGAGCGCGGCCAGAGCCTGCTTGAGTTTGTGCTGCTCCTGCCGGTCATGGTGGGAATGGTCATGCTCACGGTCCGGATCAGTTCCGGGATCCAGGTGTCCATCGTGAACCAAAAATACTCGCGCCTCAGGATCTTCGAGTTTGCCGACAATGCCCCCTATTATCCGAAGCTCGACTTCTTCAGGCGCTTCTTTATCGAGCAGAATGCCAATCGCATGGTGATCGGCGTATCCGAGCAGCCACTCTCTGGAGACACGGTGGAGCCGGATGCCAGTACCGTCAAGATCAACTCAAGCCGCCAGGTCGTGGGGAGCAGCGAGCCCAAGGCGGAACCCGATCTTCGCAGCGAAGTGCGTGTGCGCAACACGGTTGAGCTCTGCACGCCCCTGCGGGTCTCGGGCGGACAGGAGATTGAATGGGGTGAGGCCAGCCTCAGGAACCTCGCAGCCTGCAGGAGCGGATCGTCATGAACAACAAGGCATTGCTGATTTCGATCGTGATGGCCGTGACTGCAGTCATGCTGGTCCAGGGCTACGTGCAGAAGGTCGAGGAGGATGCACGAAAGAAGTTCGGCACCCAGTTCCTCGTCATGGTGGCCAAGCAGGACATCAAGGAGATGGACACCATCACGGAAAAGAACCTCGAATACAGGGCGATTCCGAAGAACTTTCTGGAGCCCGGCGCCATCTACGCAGACCCGCGCGAAAAGGATGAAGAGGCTCGTGGAAAGGATATTCGACGATTTGTCGGCACCATTGCCGTTGTCCCGATCCGCAAGGGAGAGCAGATTTCGTTTTCCAAGATCACCGAACCCTCGGTGCGCACGGGGCTATCGCCCCAGGTTGCACCTGGTCGCCGCGCCATCTCGATTTCCGTGACGGAAGTCACTGGTGTTGCAAAGCTCGTCAAGCCCGGTGACCGCGTCGACCTCGTGGGGGTCTTTGACCTCGGCGGAGGCCGTGAGAATCGCATCGCAAAAATGCTATTGCAGGATGTCGTGGTGCTTGCCGTCGGAAAATCGGTAACCAACAATCCGTCCCGCACCGTCGAGCTTGACCCGATTTCGGGCAAAGAAAAGGTCAGATCGCTTGCCGAGGATGTGGCCTTCAACACCGTTACGCTTGAAGTGGAGCCCTCGCAGGTGCCTGCACTCGCACTGATTCAGGGGGGCGGAGATACCCAGATTTATCTCTCGCTCCGGAACAACGATGACTCGGACCGTATCAATGCGGCGCCGGTGGCGCTCAGAGATCTGGTTCCCGAAGCAGCAAGAGGAGGGCGACTGCCCGCAGGAAGATGAGAACCCCGAAGGGCTTTTCGAAAATCTGTCTGGCACTCTTGCTGGCACTTGCAGTGCTGCCGATTTCCCGCGCCTTTTCGGCCCCAAACGAAAAACCTTCGCGTCTGACTCGGGACGAGTCAGAAAAACAGGCTGATCGCCGGGAGATCCTGCTCGGGGTGGGAGAAGAGCGGGTCATCGACATCGACTTCAAGACCAGCGTGGACGAGTCTGAGAAATACATCCGTGTTGCCAACAAGACCATTGCGCTCCCGAACCTCGTCAAGCTGGGAGACGACCAGCAGCTCAGCCTGAGCGGACTCAAGGCGGGTGAGACGACGATCTACATTCGGAGCTTCCCGGAGGGGGCGCTCAAGCTCATCCTCTCGGTCAAGGTGACCGCGTCAAACATCGCGAGCCAGGCCGAAGAGCTCAAGGCGCTCCTGCGAGACATCGATGGCATCGAGATCCGGATCAGCGGCCAGAAGATCATTATCGACGGCGAGGTCCTGGTTCCGAATGACTACGGGCGGCTGCTTTCGGTGATCACTGACAAGGTTTATGCCGACCAGGTGATGAACCTCGCGACCCTGTCGCCCATCGCACTTCAGGTTCTCGGACGCAAAATCCAGGAGGACATCAAGGCCTTCGCTCCCGAGGTTACGGTCCGCGTGGTGAATGGAATGCTCTTTCTCGAGGGGACGGCTGATGATGTCGATCAGGCCAACCGTGCCGTCAAGGTCGCAAGCCTCTACCTTCCTGAGCTCAAACCGGGATCGCAGCTGGAAAAGGATCCCACCGTGGTCCGCCCCGCACAGGCCAGGCCCATCGTGAACAACTTCATCCAGATCAAGGCGCCTCCGGCAAAGAAGGCCGAAAAGCTCGTGCGCGTGACGGTCTACTTCGTTGAGCTTTCCAAAGACTACAACAAGGTCTTTCTCTTCAAGTGGCAGCCCGGGTTCACCGCCGACCCTCAGATCACGATCGGCACGCGTTCCGACGGGGGCGTGGGTGCACAGGGGGCAACCTTCAGCGGGACGATCTCAAGCCTGCTTCCCAAGCTCCAGAGTGCTCAAAATGCGGGCTATGCGCGCATCCTCAAGACCGGCAATCTCGTCACCCGCAGCGGGCAGGCGGCCACCCTGCGTGAGCAGACGGAGTTTCCGTTTGTCTTTGCAGGGCCCAACGGCACCGTGCAGGGCGGAAAGCAGCCGGTGGGACTCTCGATCGGCGTGACTCCCACGATCCTCCAGAACGATGATGTCGCACTTGACTTGAACCTGAGCCAGATCAACCTCGTTGGCCAGGCTCCGGCCGGGGGAGCGGCCCCCATCACGGCTTCGCATGACGTGACGACCAAGCTCTATGTGAAGGTCAACGAAAGTGCGGCGGTGGCTGGAGTGAGTTCCCAGGAAGTAGGCAC